>JAYRMB010000009.1:0-142916 GCA_041904995.1 Azonexus sp. | reverse complement strand
TTGGTGGGCCCGGTGGGGTTCGAACCCACGACCAAAGGATTATGAGTCCTCTGCTCTAACCGCTGAGCTACAGGCCCGGAAAGCTTAGTTGCCGCCCTGGTCCAGGAAGCTGCGCAGCTTGTCGGAACGGCTCGGGTGGCGCAGTTTGCGCAGGGCCTTGGCTTCGATCTGACGGATGCGTTCGCGGGTGACGTCGAATTGCTTGCCGACTTCTTCCAGCGTGTGGTCGGTGTTCATTTCGATGCCGAAGCGCATGCGTAGCACCTTGGCTTCCCTCGTCGTCAGGCTGTCGAGGATTTCCTTGGTGACGCCACGCAGGCTGGAGTACATCGCCGCATCGGCCGGGGCCAGGGTAGCCTGGTCCTCGATGAAGTCGCCAAGATGGGAGTCGTCGTCATCGCCGATCGGGGTTTCCATGGAGATTGGCTCCTTGGAAATCTTCATGATCTTGCGAATCTTGTCTTCCGGCATGTCCATCTTCTTGGCCAGCGTCGCGGGATCCGGCTCGGCGCCGGTTTCCTGCAGGATCTGGCGGGAGATGCGGTTCATCTTGTTGATCGTTTCGATCATGTGCACCGGGATACGGATGGTGCGTGCCTGGTCGGCGATGGAGCGGGTGATCGCCTGACGAATCCACCAGGTAGCGTAGGTCGAGAACTTGTAGCCGCGACGGTATTCGAACTTGTCCACCGCCTTCATCAGGCCGATGTTGCCTTCCTGGATCAGGTCGAGGAACTGCAGGCCGCGGTTGGTGTACTTCTTGGCGATGGAGATGACCAGACGCAGGTTGGCTTCGGTCATTTCGCGCTTGGCGCGACGGGCCTTGGCTTCACCGGTGGACATCTGCTTGTTGATGTCCTTCAGTTCCTTCAGAGAGATGCCGATGCGATCCTGCAGGGCGAGCAGCTTCTTCTGCTCTTCCTTGATGTCCGGCGCATTGCGGGTCAGGATGGCGACATAGGTCTTCGGTGCGGCGGCGATTTCGGCGTCGACCCAGTCGACGTTGGTTTCGTTGCCCGGGAAAACCTGGATGAAATGCGGACGCGGCATCTTGACGCGATCGACGCAGATTTGCTGAATCTTGCGCTCGGAGCGGCGAACCTGTTCGACCATTTCGCGCACGCTGTCGCAAAGCTTTTCAATGGCGCGCGACGTGAAGCGAATGTTCATCAGCTCGTCGGAGAGTTGCCCCAGCAGCTTCTGGTAGGCCTTGTCCTGCGAACCCTTGCTGCCCAGCGCCTTCTGCATCTTGGCGTGGATGCCCTTGATGGTCTTGAAGCGTTCCAGGGCTTCGGTCTTCAGTTGCAGCAGGGAAGCCGCTGCGGCGCCACCGCCGCCGTCGCCTTCTTCATCGGCTTCTTCGTCCTCGTCATCCGCTTCGGCGTCGTCGGCCATTTCGGCGGCAGGCGCTTCTTCGACAGCATTCGGGTCGATCAGGCCGTCGACGAGTTCGTCGATGCGCATTTCCTCGGTTTCCACCTTGGCGGCCATCTCGAGGATGTCGGCAATGGTGGTCGGGCAGGCCGAAATGGCCTGGATCATGTGCTTGAGACCTTCTTCGATCCGCTTGGCGATTTCGATTTCGCCTTCGCGGGTCAGCAGTTCGACGGAGCCCATTTCACGCATGTACATGCGGACCGGGTCGGTCGTGCGGCCGAATTCGGAATCCACCGTCGACAGTGCCTGTTCGGCCTGTTCTTCGACTTCTTCATCGTCAGCGGCGGCTGCGGCGGTGTCGGACATCAGCAGGTCTTCGGCGGCCGGGGCCTCGTCGAAAACCTGGATGTTCATGTCGCTGAAAGTCGAGATGATGGCTTCGATCGACTCCGCGTCGACGACATCGTCGGGCAGGTGGTCGTTGATCTCGGCGTAAGTCAGGTAGCCACGTTCCTTGCCGAGCTTGATCAGCGCCTTGAGGCGAGTCTTGCGCGCCTCTGCGTCGAGCGGTTCGGGGGTTTCCGCCATTGCACCTTCGAGCAGCGCCTTTTCGGCAGCCTTCTCCTTGGCCTTGCTGGTGCGAGCCTTCGGGGCTTCCTTAGCGGTGTCTTTTGCCTTAGCCATGAACACGATCCGTTGAATTGGAGAGAACCGTAAATATTACCACAACTTAGCTCACTTTCCGCGGGCTGAGAGTAGTTCGATAAATTCCATTTTTTCCGCCGCCGACAGTCCGGCGACACCGAATTGCTGCGCCTTGCCTTGCAATTCCTCGAAGCGACGCTTGTGTCCGCCGGCCTGCAGCTTTTCGATGGTGTCGCGGAATTCCGTCTCGGCACCCTCTTCGTCAAACGGCAGTTCGAGAAGTTCCGCCGCTGCCTGCTCAATGGCTGCTTCTTCCGGTACGCCGCGCAGGCGTTCGCGCAGAATGGCGTAATTGGCGGCGTCACTGTCGGTGCTAACCATCTGGTGCAGGCGAGCCAATGCTGGTCGTTCGGGCGTGTCAGGCAGCAGTTCGATGGGCAGCTCGGCGGCGAGTTGCGGCTTGTGCAGCACGATGCGCAGCAGATTGCGCGTCAGTGATGGTGCTGTGCGTTTGGCTTTGGGCGGGGCAGCGGGGGTGTAGGACTTGAGGTCGCACAGACGCTCGACTTCTTGCTGGGCGAAACCGCTCGCCTCGGCCAGTCGCTTGACCAGTTGCAGGCGCAATAGCGGCGTCGGCAGTTTGTGCAGTAGCGGCTTGGCTTCGTAGATCAGCTTGGCCTTGCCTTCGGAACTGGTCAGGTCACAGCGGCTGCCCAATTCGCGCAGCATGAAGTCGGAAAGCGGCATGGCCTGGGCAACGAAGCGGTCGAAGGCGGCCTTGCCGTGTTCGCGGATGTAGCTGTCCGGGTCATGCTCGGGCGGCAGGAAGACAAAGCCGATCTGCTTGTTGTCGGCCAATGCTTCCAGTGCGTTTTCCAGGGCGCGCCAAGCGGCCTTGCGTCCGGCGTTGTCGCCATCGAAGGCGAAGACGATGCGGTCGACCTGGCGCAACAGCTTTTGCACATGGGTCGGCGTGGTGGCCGTGCCGAGTGTGGCGACGGCATTGCCGACGCCGTTCTGCGACAGGGCGATGACGTCCATGTAGCCTTCGGTAACGATGGCGGTATTGGTTTCGCGCAGGGCTTGGCGGGCTTGCGGCAGGCCGAACAGTTCGCGGCCTTTTTCGAACAGCGGCGTCTCAGGTGAGTTCAGGTACTTCGGTTCGCCCTGGTCGATGATGCGGCCACCGAAGGCGATGATGTCGCCCTTCGGATTGACGATAGGGATCATCAGCCGATCGCGGAAGCGGTCGTAACGACGGCCGGCATCATTCTCGATAATCAGGCCAGCGGTCTTCAAGGCTTCGGTGTTGTAGTCGGGAAAGACGGTTTGCAGGTTCTGCCAGCCGTCCGGCGCATAACCGATGCCGAAGCGAGCGGCCACTTCGCCGGTGAGGCCGCGTTTTTTGCAGTATTCGATAGCGCGCGGCGATTGCTTGAGTTGCGCCTTGTAGTAGGCGGCAGCGCGGGCCATGGTGTCGATCAGGGTGCGGGTCTGGCCTGCCGAGTGATCCTGGGAAAAGCTGCGTCCCTCTTCTTCGGGTACGGCCATGCCGGCACGCGAGGCCAGTTCCTTGACGGCGTCGACGAAACCGATGCCCTGGTATTCCATGACGAAACCAATGGCCGTGCCGTGGGCGCCGCAGCCGAAGCAGTGGTAGAACTGCTTGGTCGGGCTGACGGTGAAAGACGGGGTTTTTTCGTTATGGAAGGGGCAGCAGGCAGAGTAGTTTGCGCCTGCCTTCTTGAGTTTGACGTAGCTATCCACCAGGTCGACGATGTCGACCCGGGCCAGCAGATCCTGGATGAATGACTCCGGGATCATCTGGTGCGATTAGCCGGCCAGCGCGGCCTTGACCAGCTTGGAAACCTCGGCCATGTCGGCCTTGCCGGCGAGTTGCGGCTTGAGGACGCCCATCAGCTTGCCCATGTCGGCCGGACCCTTGGCCCCGGTCTGGGCTACGGCGGCGGCTACGGCGGCGGCAACTTCTTCGCTGCTCATCTTCTCCGGCAAGTAGGCGGCGAGAATGGCGATTTCGGCTTTCTCGGCGTCGGCCAGATCCTGGCGGTTGGCGGCCTCGTACTGGGTCACGGAATCCTTGCGCTGTTTGACCAGTTTTTCGATCACGGCGGCGACGGCGGCATCGTCGAGTTCGACGCGCTCATCGACTTCCTTCTGTTTGATGGCGGCGAGCAGCAGGCGGATAGCGGCCAGCTTGGCGGCTTCCTTGGCCTTCATGGCCGTTTTCATGTCGTCGGAGATGCGTGCTTTGAGGCTCATGGTGTTCTTTTCGGCAAAAACAAAGAAAAAAGCCGCCGGCGGTTGAAGGCTGGCGGCTCTTTTGCTGCGATGTGTACTGGATTAGTACAGCTTCGGAGGCAGGGTCATGCTGCGAATGCGCTTGTGGTGACGCTTGACGGCAGCAGCCAGCTTACGCTTGCGCTCGGCGGTGGGCTTTTCATAAAACTCACGGGCGCGCAGCTCGGTCAGAAGACCAGTCTTTTCGACAGTGCGCTTGAAGCGGCGGATAGCAACTTCGAACGGCTCGTTTTCTTTGACGCGAATGCTCGGCATAATTTTCACCCCCTTCCTGTACGGCGCCTGCCGGGGTTGTTGATCGGCAGTGCGCGCAAATTTTTCCGCATGTTTGCGGGAAGCCGAACAGTATAGGGGATAAAACCTTTTGCTATCAAGTGTTAATTGCAAGGCGATGGTAGAATCGCGGCCCTATGTTGATCCTTGGTGTTGAATCTTCCTGCGACGAAACCGGCATTGCGCTCTATGACAGCGAGGGCGGGCTGTTGTCCCATGCCTTGCACTCGCAGGTGGCGATGCATGCCGAATACGGCGGCGTCGTGCCTGAGCTGGCGTCGCGCGATCACATCCGTCGCGTCGTGCCGCTACTGCGCGAGGCGCTGGGTCGAGCCGGCAAGTCGCTGGCCGAGATCGATGCCGTGGCCTACACGCGCGGACCGGGTTTGTCCGGTGCGCTGCTGGTCGGCTGCGCATTTGCCGAGGCCTTAGCCGTGGCGCTCGACAAGCCGACCATTCCGGTGCACCACCTCGAAGGCCACCTGTTGTCGCCGCTGCTGTCGAGCGATCCGCCGACCTTCCCCTTCGTCGCGCTGCTGGTTTCCGGGGGGCATACGCAATTGATGAAGGTGACCGGCGTTGGCGAATACGAATTGCTCGGCGAGACGCTGGACGATGCGGCGGGCGAAGCGTTCGACAAGAGCGCCAAGCTGCTCGGTTTGCCTTACCCCGGCGGCGCGTTGTTGTCCAAGCTGGCCGAATCGGGCACGCCGGGCGTCTATGAATTGCCGCGCCCGATGCTGCACTCCGGCGACCTCAATTTCAGCTTTTCCGGGCTGAAGACGGCGGTGCTCACGCTCGTGCGCGAGCAAGACGAACCTCTCCGCGACGACTTCAAAGCCAACGCGGCGCGCGCTTTCCAGGAAGCCATCGTCGACGTGTTGGTCAAGAAGGCGCTGAAGGCGATGAAACAGACTGGCCTCAAGCAACTGGTCGTCGCCGGCGGCGTCGGGGCAAACAAGCAGTTGCGCGTCACGCTGAACGACGAAGCTCGCCGTAAGCGCTTCCGTGTCTATTACCCGGAACTGGAATTCTGTACCGACAACGGCGCCATGATCGCCCTGGCCGGTTGCCTGCGTTTGCAGGCCGGCACACCGGCCAAGCCGGCCGGCATATTCGCGGTGCAGCCGCGCTGGCCGCTGATGGAGATGTCGGTCACGTCTCGCTGAAAATTGGCTGTTTTGCCTCGTGCACCGCAGCAGTGGCCGATTCGGACAGCGATTCGGCCGTAAATTCACCACAGTAACGAAATACCGCGCCAAATAGTGGGTGTGTCAGCCGAAAGTCCATGGCAAAGCGCGTGTCGTCGAGCGCCCGTTCGACGATGGTGGTGTGCCCAAGTGCCCAGCATTCCGGAATCGGCAAACGCCAACGGCCCAGGCGGGCAACGAAACGCATGCCGCGATAGTGCAGTTGCTCGCCGACCAGGTACGGCTGCATTTGCAGACCGAGTACCGGATTGACGAATTCGATCAAGGTCCCTTTTTCGGCCGACTCCCACACGCTGTCGAAGCGTACGGTTTCGCCATCGGCGAAGCGGATTGTGCGTTGCCAGAACTGGCGATTGCCGTTGACTCGCTTGTCGACGATGGTCGTCACCTGCGAGCCGCTGCGCGGGACCAGCGCGCCGAGGCGATGCAGCAGGCGCAGGCAAGGGCGCATCCAGCCGGGAAAGGAAATGTCCAGCCAACCGGTGTCACGCGTTGTCCCGTGTTGATAGTGCGCACTCAGGGCGGGCGGCAGTTTGGCGAAATCGTCGCCGAGGGCGGTTTGCATCGGGCTGTTCATCAGAATTCTCCAGGAAGGTGTTTGAAAACCATCAGGGCGACCACCAGCACCATGGCGCTGAAGGCGGGGGCGCCCAGCCAGAACCAGGCGCAGGCCATGCGCCAGTAGGCGGGTGGTAGCTCGGTATGGTTGGCCAGTGCCTCAGTCGCCAGGTCGCGCATGCGAATCTGCAGCCAGACAACCGGCAGCCAGCAAACGCCGGCGAGTGCGTAGAGGCTAAGGCTGACGGCAACCCACGGTGTGGTGATCGGCAAGCCGAGTTGGTCAATCAGCCACAGGCCGCTCAGCGGCTGAAAGATCACGGTGGGCGTCGTAAACCACCAGTCGGCGAGCACGACATTGCGGTTGGTCACGGCAATGTGTGCCAGCTGTCCGCTGCGGTCGGCCATCCATTTGTAGAAGGCGCTGCCCAGGCCGGTGCCGAAGAGCAGCACCATGCTGAGGATGTGCAGGGTCTTGATCAGTGCGTAGTCCATGACAAGGCCTCCGGGGCATCAAGGAAAAATAGTTCGGGGGAAAACGGCAGCGGCGAGCGGCCGAGGAATGTTGAAAACGGGCCCGGTTCTGCGTGATAACCGGTGAGCAGCATGCGCAGGTTGTCCGGCTGCAGCAGCGGGTGGGCATGGCGCAACAGGCGAAAGGCGGCCAGAGCCAGTGAAGGCGGGATGGCGAGTTGCGGGGCGGGTAGCAGGTGTTGCGCGGCACGCATGCGGGCCAGCCAGTCCGCGAAAGAGATGGTTTCGCTGCCGACAAGGTCGAGCTGTTGGCCGCTCGGCGAGCTATTCAGACAGCGCAATACCGAGGCGGCGACATCGACGATATGCACCGGCTGCAAGGCCTGGGCACCGTCACCGATCACCGGGAGAAAGGGCAGGCGCGCCAGTCGCAGGAACAACTCGGCGCTGCCGCCGCCGCGGCCGTAGATCAGCGAGGGGCGCAGCACGATGCCGTCGATATCGAGGTCGAGCAGTGCTTCGTCGGCAGCGCGCTTGCTCCGGTGGTAGGCGGAGAAGGCGCTGTCATCGGCGCCCAGGGCAGAGATCTGGATCACGCGCCGAAGCCCGGCGTGGGAACAGGCATGAAACAGCGCGATGGGCGCATCGCGATGCAAGGTGACGAAACGCTGGCGGCTGGTTTCGCCAATGATGCCGACGCAGTTGATGACCGCGTCGATGTCGCCGAGATGTGGCAACCAGTCGGCCGGATCGGTCATGCGCACGAAGTCGAAGCCGGTCTGGCGCGACGCCGGCACGATGCGATGACCGGCTTGCGTCAGCAGCGCCGCGACATTGCGCCCGATGAAGCCGGATGCGCCGGTGAGCAGGATGTTCATGGCGCGCTCCGCTCAGCTACGGTGGTTTCGATGAAGCGAGCGAGGAGCCGGCCGATGCGCCATAGGCCGAACAGTAGGCCGCCCAGGCTGGCGATCAATCCATGGCGCAGTTTCGCGCCGAGCTCACCGCCGAAGACGAACAGGTCGAGCAGCAGCACGCAGAGAAGAGGCGCGAGCGTCAGCATGACCTGCGTGTAGCTGCGCCAGAACGCGGCGGCGGCCGCATCCGGGCACAGGCGTTCGAGCAGGCCGGCGAGCGGTCGGTTCAGAACAAGCAGGATGACCAGGCTGAGCCCGATGCTGAGCAGGCATTCGAGCAGCAGGGGAAGGGTGTCGTTCATGGCAATCTCCGTTGAGTGGGATCATTGCCATTTCAGACGTAGAAGCTGATGAAAGCCTCCGTTTTGATAGAAACGGAGCGAAATTCGATTCCGGAATGATCATTCCGGATAAAAATTGCGTCTCAGTCGCTATTTTTCGCCAGATTGACTTTCCGGTACTGGCCGGGTGTCATGCCCTCGATTTCGCGGAAGGCCTCGTAAAAATTCGATTGCGATGTGAAGCCGACGTTCAGGCCGACCGAGAGTACCGAGGCAGACGGTTCCGCCAGCAACATGGTGCGCGCTGCGCCGATACGCCATTCGCGTAGGTAACGGGAGAAACCCTTGCCGAGGTGGGCGTTGAGCAGTTCGGAGAGTTGATGCGGGCTGAGCTCCAGGCGTTCGGCCAGCGAAGCCAGGCTGAGGTCGGGGTCGGCATAGGCTAGCTCGTCCTGCATCAAGGCGTGCAGACGTGCTTTGGCGGCGGCACAGTCGACCTGGGCCAGCGTCGATACCGCGTAGGTGGCGCGGGCGGCTTCGCCAACTTCTTCCGGTAGCGCCGGACGGCGGCCGAGGGCGATTTGGACGAGCAAGAAGGCGCTGCCGATGGCGCAGGCGTACAGGCTATAGAAGAGCTTGCCCGGCAGTTGGTTCGGCATAACCCCGAGCGCGGCGACGCCGAGAGCGATGGCGAACACGCTGCCGAGCAAGGCCAATTCGCGGCGAAAGCCAGCGCGGCTGGCGCGCAGGGCAAATAGCTTACGCGCCAACCAGACGAGATACGCCGCGCCGACGAGGAAGGCGGCTGGTAGGGCAAGCTTATCGGGCAAGGCGGGGGCGATCAGAATGGGCAGTAGATGCAGCCCATGGCTGGAACGTAATCCGTCGGACGAGTCAGGCTGCAGCAGCGGGCGGGCGAAAAGATAGAAAGCGGGAGCGACGACGAACAGCGTCATCCGGTAGAGCGGGCTGGCGATCCAAGGAAGATCGAGGTTTAGCCAGGCGAAGTGGGCGGCTTGCAGGCCGCCCAGGGCAGTCAGCAGCAACAGCCCCATGCGGCGGGCGGTGGGGCGTTCTCGGTAGGTGTCGGAAGGGAAATGCGTCAAGGCCAGCGTCAGCGCGCTGAATAGGGAATAGCCGGCGAAGATTAGGGCGAGTTGGGTCACGGCGAGCCTGGACGGAAAACGACCGCAAGCCGCAGGTCAGGCAGGCCGTCGTCATAGGCCCGGAAAGATAGCACGACAGGGGATGGTTCGGGCTAGGCGCCTGGGCAGAGCGTGAAAATTGGCCAAATTGGGCAGTGCACCGCAGCAGTCAGTGCTTGACCCCCGCATTTGCCGTGTTTCTTTTTCTTCTTCTTGAGTTTCGGGCAGCCTTTGCACGGTGGGTCGGATTTGCAGCATTTCTTGGCCATGCCTAATCCTCTGCCGGATTGCGGCGGGCAACCCAGTAAGTTGCCCCCGCTGGGCCATAGCGTTCGGCGTGTGCTTGTTCATAACCCAGGCTGAATTGATCGCCCGACACCAGGTGTCGGGTGTGACCCTCGACCAGAAGCCACATCTCACCGGCTACCACGATAGCTCTCAACGCGAATGGGTGAGTGTGTGATTCGACGACGCTGTCCGCCGCCCAGATTCGTTCGAGTACTTCGTCGTAGCCTTGAGCCAGGGACTGCTCGCGGAACTCGGCGAAACTGGGGGCGGGCATTTGGCTTGCTTTAGAGGGCGGCCAGGGCGGCAGCGTAGTCCGGTTCGTTCTTGATCTCGGAGACCAGTTCGCTATGGATTACCTGGTCGTTTTCGTCAAGAACGACCACTGCGCGCGCGGTCAGACCGGCCAACGGGCCATTGGCGATATCGACGCCGTAGGCATCGTGGAATCCACGGCCGCGCAGGGTGGATAGTGTGACGACGTTGTCCAGGCCTTCGGCACCGCAGAAACGAGCCTGAGCGAAGGGCAGGTCGGCGGAGATGCAAAGCACCACGGTGTTCGGCAGGCTGTTGGCCTTGGCGTTGAATTGACGGACCGAGGTGGCGCAGGTGGGGGTATCGATGCTCGGGAAAATGTTCAGGATCTTGCGCTTGCCGGCGAAGGCGGAGAGCGGCGTATCGGCCAGATTCTTGGCGACCAGCGAGAAGGCCGGGGCGGCATCGCCTTTCTGCGGGAAGCGGCCATTGATCGTGATCGGGTTGCCGGCGAGGGTGACTTGGGACATCTGTTGCTCCACTGTTGTTGGTTGATTGTGGCGATTGGAGAGTTCAGGCGGGTGTTGGTTCCGTCGGCGCTCAATGTTTACGGCGGGTGACGGCCTAGAAAGTTTCCGGCAGGGAAGCCAGCACGTCGATGTACGAGTCCCAGGAAAGGTCGTCGAACCAGTGGTCGATGAATCGGGAAATCATGTTGGCCTCCTTAAGCTTCTTCGTCAGTCGCGATGACTGGATGAATGCAGTTTAGGAAGCTGTGCTGGATCAATCCAATCTATTGTTTCAATTCGATAGATTGGGGTTGGCTATCCGAGCGCTTGTCTGGCAGAGGGGGCTCAGTTGCGTGCGTGCGACAGCGTGAAGTTTTCAACGCCTTCGAAGCGCCCTAATTCCTGCGCCAGTTCCGGCATCGTGGCTCCCCTGTCCTTGTGCAGTGCGACGGCGACGAAATGCCAGACCGGGTGTCCGTCGACCTGTTCGATGCGCAAAGTGCCCCAGGCAATCTCGTAGCCACGTTCGAGCGCTACGCGTTTGAGGACGTCATCGCGCGGCACGAAGCCTGGGCGGAAGCCCATGGTGATGGCAACGGCCGGGCGTGAGGGAAGCCAGCCTTCCAGGCGCGAGACGAGGGTCATGCAGGCGGCGGACAGGATGGCAAGCAGGATGGCTGCACCGTAAAAACCGACGCCGACCATGATGCCGATGGCCGAGGAGGCCCAGATCGAGGCAGCCGTCGTCAGGCCGCTGATCGAGAAGCCTTCTTTCATGATGACGCCGGCACCGAGGAAACCGATGCCGGTGACGACACCCTGGATGACGCGGGTCGGGTCGGGCGGTGGCGCGCCGACGAAGGCGGAGTGGCCGCCGTACCAGAATTGTGGATAGCCCGAGATCACGACCAGGGCACAGGAGGCAGTGCACACCAGCCCGTAGGTCCGCATGCCGGCCGCCCGCCCGTGGTAGGCCCGCTCATAGCCCAACAACAGCCCGAGGGCGAGCGCCCCGAGCAGGTTCATGAAGATGATGATGTTGGTTTCGAGTTCGCCGGCTGACCAGTAGGAGGCGAGTAGTTCGGGCGAGGGCAGGGCCATGATGGTGGGCGGGTCAGGCTTTCTTCTTGCTGCCGATTTTCGACTCCTGGCCGGCCATCAGGCGCTGGATGTTCTGCCAATGCTTGCCGATCAGTGCCATGCCAAGAATGCCGACGACGATGGTCTGGGTGTTGCCGCCATGCATCAGGGCCGACACGATGGGGGTGGCGATGGCGGCGCACAGGGCGGCGAGCGAGGAGTAACGCGACACATAGGCGACGAGAAGCCAGACGCCCAGAGTAGCGAGGCCGAGGATCGGGTCGAGGGCGAGCAAGACGCCGGCCGCTGTGGCCACACCTTTGCCGCCCTTGAATTTCAGGAAGATCGGATAGAGGTGGCCGAGGAAGACGGCGAGCGCCACCAGTGCGACTACGGGATCGGAAAAGCCGAGTTGCTGGGCGGCGATGACGGCCAGCGTGCCTTTCAGCGCATCGCCGATCAGCGTCATCAGCGCCGCTTTCTTGTTGCCGCTGCGCAGCACGTTGGTTGCGCCGGGGTTGCCCGAGCCGTAGCTGCGCGGATCGGCCAGGCCGAAGACCTTGGAGGAAATGATGGCGAAGGGAATGGAGCCGATCAGGTAGGCGGCGACAACGGCAAGAATGGGGTAAAGCGCGTTTTGCATGGGTGAAATGGTTCGCTGGGGTACAATCGCGCCAAATTTTACACCCCCTGCTGCGGTGCACCGCCCCATGGACATCATTTTCATCGAAGAACTGCGCGCTGAGACCTGGATAGGCATCTATCCGCGCGAAAAAGCCATGGCGCAGACGGTCGAGATCTCGCTACAGATAGGGGTATCCACCGCTTCTGCTGGCGCCACCGACGACATCCGCGATACCGTGGACTATGCCGTCGTCGTCGAGCGTCTGCGTGCCGACCTGGCGGCCAGCCATTTCAACCTGCTGGAAAAGCTGACCGAGCACATTGCCACCTTCCTGCTCGAAAACTTCGCAGCCCAATGGGTGCGCGTTTCCGTCGCCAAGCTGGGCATGATGCCGGGCGTCAAGCGCGTCGGCGTCATCATCGAACGCTCGATCTGAGGGCGACAAAAAGCCGGGTGCTGATCCCGGCTTTTGCATGACTGTGAGCGCTCGCTTACAGGATTACGGCCAGATCCTCGCGGTGTTCCAGTTCGCGCCGGAAGTCGAACATCTCCAGGCCCAGAGCATCGCGGGCGGACAAGATGCCGATCGGTCGGCCGTCTTCCAGCACGACCGGCATGTGCCGGAAGCCGCCTTCGTACATCAGGTGCAGGGCGTGGCCGAAGGGTTTGTCTGGCCCGATGCTTTGCGGGTTGGCCGTCATTACCGAACGGACCGGCGTGGTGTGGGCGTCCAGTCCTTCGGCCAGGACCTTGAAGGCCAGGTCGCGTTCGGTGCAAATGCCGATCAGCGTGCCGTCCTCGGGCGACACGACGAGGACGGCACCTTCGCCGTTTTCCTTCATGTGCTGGGCCACGGCGCGTACGCTTTTCTCGGGCGTCGAGGTCAGGAAATGACGATGCTGGATAATCTTGATGATCGCTCTGCTGGGCATGATTCGTCTCCTTCGTTGGGGTGGGTACGACACTCGAATGACCGGCAATCCGTGCGAAAGTTCGGCGAGAGTTTTCCTTTTTCAGAAAACCGTGGCGAGCGTCGTCATGACGGCGAAACCGGCGGCCAAACCGGCCGTGCCCATGCCGACCGAACCGGGCTTGTGCGAGGCCGGGATCAACTCGTGGCTGACCACCCACAACATCGCGCCAGCGGCAGCAGCCAAGGCGAGTGGCATGGCTCCATCCGCAACAGTGCTGGCGATGACGCCGAACAAACCGCCCAGCGGTTCGACGAGGCCGGTAGCGAGGGCGATCAAGGCGGCGCGCCAAGGTGCAGCACCCAAGGCGATCATGGCGCTGGCGACGATCCAGCCTTCCGGAATGTTCTGCAAGGCGATGCCGAAGGTCATGCCGTGATCGGCGCCGGCCGATGCGGCCACGCCGACGGCTAAGCCTTCCGGCACGTTATGGATGGCGATGGCGGCGACGACGAGTGCGACATGCGGTTGCATGCCGCTGCTTTCAACTTCCTCGACATGTTCGTGCGGCAAGCGACGGTCGAGGTGCTGCATGGCGCCGGCTCCGGCCAACAGGGCGCCGGCCGTGGCGATGCCGAGGACCCAGGGCGTCCCGCTGGCAGTGACGATGTCGACGGCCGGAACGAGCAAGGAAAAAAGGCTGGCTGCGAGCATCATGCCGCCGGCCAGGCCGAGCATCGGGGCCATCAGGCGTTCGCTCGGGCGAGACATGAAAAGCACCGGAATCGCGCCAAGCCCGGTGGCCAAGCCGGCCATCAAGCTGGCTTCGAGACCCTTGGCGGCCATCGGGTGGGCGGCCAGCCATTGCACGGATTGTTCGAGCGCGAAAGCGAGGGCGACGATGGCCATCGCGATGCCGACCCATAGGTGTCGGCGGGCGGCGGGCTTTTCGTAGTGGCGGATAACGAGTTGGGTCATGGCGCATCTCCTTCGGTATGGAAGGCATTGTGCGCGCCGCGAACCTATAGCTCCAATCGATTGATTAAATCATTGCGATTGGATTGTGTAATTAGCTCTTGAGTGCAGCCTCGACGGGCTTGGGGTTCAACGTGCGCAGGATGTCGTGTGGGTGGATGCCGACCAGGTAGCCGCGTCGGCCGCCGTTGATGTAGATCAGCGGCAGATCGAGGATAGTCTTCTCGATGAAGACGGACATCGCCTTCTTGGTGCCGAAGGGGCTGGTGCCGCCGACCAGATAGCCGGTGTGCCGGTTGGCGACTTCGGGTTTGCAGGGTTCGACCTTCTTGCAGCCGATCTGGCGCGCCAACTCCTTGGTCGAAACCTTGCAATCGCCGTGCATCAGCACGACCAGTGGCTTGGCGTTCTCATCCTCGAATATCAGCGTCTTGACCACCGCATGCTCATCGACATTCAACTCGCGGGCCGACACCTTGGTACCGCCGTGTTCCTCGTAGGCGTACAGGTGATTGGAAAAGGGCACCTTGTGGGCTTTGAGAAACCTGGTGGCTTGCGTCTCGGGGGCGTGTTCGATCTTGCTCATGGTTGCGCTTTTAGTGTCGATGCGAGCTATTTTAGCTCGCGGCGGCAGCTGCGTCGGCGCGCAGCGCATCTGCAAATCGGCTTGCCAAGACGGTGGGCTGAGCGGGCAGGATGATGGCTAGGCTGGCAAGGGCATCCGCATCGTCGAGCTGGCGGAAGTGCAGTCCCGGTCGATGAAAGCCTGTCATGCGCCGTGGCACGACGGCAATGCCGAAGCCGGCGGCGACCAGGTCGAGCATCGAAGTTTTTCGCGATATCGCTGGGCCGAGCCGGGGAACGAAGCCGCGCATCAGGCAGAGGTCGGCCACGCGTCGGGCGAGGCCACCGCGTTCGCGATGCACGGCGGAAACGAAGGCTTCTTCGGCCAGATCGGCCAGCCGGATTGAAGCTGTGGTGAGTCGGGGATGCTCGTTGGGCAACGCGACGTAGAGCGGTTCAGCGGGGAGCTCGATGAATTGCAGCGTCGGCTCGCGATGCAGTACGGGCAGGCGAATGAGACCGATGTCGGCGCGGCCGGCGGCAACTTCGTCGATCTGGCCTTCGGAGGAAATCCGGTCGAGGTCGATACGGGCACTCGGCGCGGCGGCAAGAAAACTCCGCATGGCCGCCAGCAGGCTGTCGATGGGTATGGAACTGGAATGGAGCAGGCGCAATACGCCAGCATGGCCATGTGCCAGCTGTGCACCTTCTTCTGCGGCTGCACCGAGCTGGCGCTCGACGGTCCGAACCCTCTCGCGATAGAGCTTGCCGGCGGCCGTCAGGGTGACGCCGCGCGGATTCCGCTCAAACAGCGCAAAGCCGAGTTCATCTTCCAGTTGGGCGATCTGGCGGCTCAGTGCCGGTT
This sequence comes from Azonexus sp., assembly GCA_041904995.1. GTDB lineage: Bacteria > Pseudomonadota > Gammaproteobacteria > Burkholderiales > Rhodocyclaceae > Azonexus. Next base: position 127,647 of record JAYRMB010000009.1, on the reverse strand, counting down.
GGGCGACGAAGAGTTGGCCTGCCGCAGCCGTTAGGTTGCCGTGATCAGCAACGGTCAGGAAATAGCGGATCTGACGCAGGCTTGGCATGCTTTATTGGTATGGGTAGGTTAATAAATCGATATTTGTCTTATACCGTAAGCGTCCACAGAATGAAATGCATCCGAATGTCGTGGGGGAAGAAATGTTATTTCATGAAGTTGGATGCGATCTGTTCATCGCCTGGTCAGCCATCGCTGTGGCCTATGCAGTATTCACATTGGTCGGCTTCGGTTCGGCATTGATTGCGAGCGCCCCCCTGGCACAAGTGATGTCGGTGGCGCAGGTGATACCGCTCTTGGCCCTGCTCGATTGCGGCGGTTCGTCGCTGCGTGCCACTCGGGCCTGGCGTGCGGTAGCCTGGCCCGCACTGGCCAGACTGGCGCCGGGCATGGCGCTGGGGCAATTGTTCGGCGTCAATGTGCTGTCCCGTTTGCCCGTGGCCTGGACGGCCTTGGCCTTGGGCGGCTTTGTCATCGTGCTGGGTGTTCGTGGGCTGCTCGGCCGAGCCAACGCGCCGCAAGCAGGGCGTCCGGGCGCATGGGGGTATGCCCTGTTCGGTGGCGTGCTGGGTGGTTTGTTCGGCAGTGGTGGCTTTATGTATGCTGCCTGGCTCGAGCGTTACTTGCCCCAGCGCGAGGCCTTTCGCGCGACGCAGGCAGTGTTGATCGCGTTGTCCACAGCCTGGCGAATAGCGCTTTGCGCTGGATTGGGGCTAATGAATACCGCTGTGTTCTGGCAAGCGCTCGCCATGTTGCCGGCGATGCTGGCCGGTGTTTGGCTTGGCCACCATGTCGACGTGAAGCTAAGCCGCGAGCAGTTATTCAGAGTTCTAAACGCACTGCTGGTGTTGAGCGGTTTGGCGTTGATCGTGCGCAATCAAACTTGGGTATAGGCACATAGCCGGAGCGGCGGCAGTACGGTACTAACCGGATTCTCTTCAGCGCGTGTGAACGGCTGATGCCAGATCTTACCCGTCAGGGCCTAGGCTTGGCCGGTTGAGCGAGATGGTGCGGGCTTGGCAGCAAAGTACAGGCAGCGCTGCCCTGAGGCTTCGATGACATCCTGTATCGGTAGCCGGCGGCTCTTGAAATCCAGCTTGCGGCAACCGTACGGGAAATGTTCATCGTGGGTGATGTAGTAATGACGGCAAAGTCTACAGCTTGCCGACGATTTGTCAGTCATCGGTCGGTGTTTAGCCCGGCTTGCTCGTCACCGAACTCAGTGGCAGAGCACGCTGGCATCGTTCTTTGCGGCGGCAGCCATTGCCGATAGGCTGTCGATCACTTTGACACTGGCGTCTTCCATCGCCTGGACATGGCGCAGCATGGCGGCGATATCCCCCGCATCGCGGGCTTGCAGAGCAGCGATGCCGCGCGTGTGAACCTCGGCATGCGGGTTCTCCATTTCGCGATAGCCAGGTAACTGGCTGAAGCAGGCCTTGCCGTCGCCCTCGTAATACCATTTGCCGAGACGGCAGGCGGTGTGGTCTGTCACATCGTGCGCGTGCAGTTGTTCCAGACCGAACAAGCCCATGTAGATGCGGAACTTGAACACGAGGTGGTCGACTTTGGCGACCTCGATGAAGCTGTTCAGGGCACTGGCCGCGATGACGCCTTCCATCTTGCGCGACAGGGTGGCCAGGCGTTCCATGTCGCCGGTGGCCTTGACCCCGCGGTCGCTGAAGTCCTGGGCGGTATGCGACAGCGTTTCCATCGCATTGCGCGCCATGCTCGAGTTCTGGCGGATGCTGGTGACCAGCGTGTCGATATCCTTGGTTGCCTTGGAGGTACGTTCGGCCAGCTTGCGTACCTCGTCGGCAACGACGGCAAAGCCGCGCCCGGATTCGCCGGCGCGGGCCGCCTCGATGGCGGCGTTGAGTGCCAGGAGGTTGGTCTGATCGGCGATTTCGTGGATCAATTGGACAATGGAGCTGATTTCATCCGCTTGGCGAGCCAACACGTCGACTTCGCGTGCCGTCTGTGCCGAATCTCCGGCCAATCGCTGCAGATTGGAAGCGATCTCGGTGGTCGTCTGGCCGCTGTTTCGGGAAACCTCGGCAGCTTCCATGGCCTCTTGCTTTTCCTGTTGCAGCGAGCCGGCCATGGCGGCGAGGCTGGTCTGCGAACCGCCGAGGGTGATGCGAAATGTGGCGAGGCTGAGCAATACCTGCTTCAGGGTATCGCACTCGGCTTGTTTGGCGGCCGAGGCTTCGCGGAGGTTTTGGCTGTCGAGGCGGGTGTTTTCGAGCTCGATGGTCAGTGCCTGCTCCTGGGCGCGCGATTTGGCGAGTTCGCGCTCAAGCTGTTCAATGCGTGATGAGTTGTTCCAGAACATATGATTATTGTTAGATCGAAAAACAATAATTCTAGAATGGTCTTAGGCAAAAAGTACTAGTTTTGTGATTTTGATATGTGAAAAATGTCAGGCTTGTCTGCGCTTAGCCACGCGGGTGATGTACTGCGTGCAGGCTCTTTAGTCGTTCGCGGGCGACGTGGGTGTAGATTTGCGTGGTCGAGATGTCGGCGTGGCCGAGCAGCAACTGGACGACACGCAAATCAGCCCCATGGTTGAGCAGATGGGTGGCGAAGGCGTGGCGCAGGACGTGCGGTGAGAGCTTGGCCGGGTCGATGCCGGCGAGCAGGGCGTAGCGCTTGATCAGCTGCCAGAAAGCCTGGCGGGTCATTGCGGCGCCGCGGGCGGTGACGAAGAGGTCGTCGGTCTGCTGGCCGTTGAGGATTTCCGGGCGGGCTTCGTCGATGTAGCGCTGTATCCAGTCGATGGCGAGTTGGCCGAGCGGCACCAGGCGTTCCTTGCTGCCTTTGCCCAAGGCGCGCAGCACGCCGTCGTTGAGGGCGACTTCGTGCAGCTTCAGGTTAACCAGTTCGGAAACGCGCAGGCCGGTGGCGTAGATGGTTTCCAGCATGGCGCGGTCGCGCAGGCCGAGCGGGGTATCGAGGTCGGGCGCGTCGAGCAGAGCTTCGACCTGCTTTTCCGACATCACCTTGGGCAGGCGCGAGGGCAGGCTGGGGTTGGCAAGCTTGAGCGTCGGATCGGCGACCAGGCGGCCGCGTCCGACCTGCCAGCGGTAGAAGCGGCGCAGCGTTGCTAGGTAGCGGGCCTGCGAGGTGGCGCGGGTGTTGCGGGCGAGGTGGGCGATGAAGCCAGTTAAGGTGCTCTCGCGAGCGTCGAGCAGCGCTTCGTATTGATGCTCGGCCAGCCAGACGGCCAGGCGGCCGAGGTCGGAGCGGTAGCTATCGAGCGTCGCCTTGGCCAGGCCGTCTTCGAGCCAGAGGGCGTCGCAGAAGGCATCGATCTCGCCGGTATCAGTCGGGCGTGCCGCCAATTGGGTGGCCTTCATGGCGCAATAACCAGCGTTTGACGTCGAGCAGGAAGCCGCCGCGTTCGCGGTTGAAGCCGCCCAGGCCGCCGCCCGTGGCGATCACGCGGTGGCAGGGCACGACGACCGGGTAGGGGTTGGCCCCGCAGGCCTGGCCGACGGCGCGCGGCGCGTTGTTGAGATTTTTGGCGACTTCGCCGTAGGTCAGCGTGTGGCCGAGCGGAATGCTGGCGATCTGTTCCCAGACGCGACGCTGGAAAGTGGTACCAGCCGGTTTCAAGGGCAGGCCGAAAACGAAGTTCGGATCGGCCAGCCAGGCCTGCAACTGGCGCACGGCTTCGGCGGCGAGCGGCGTGGTCGGCGCTACCTCCGGTCGCGGTTCGAGGAATTCGATGCCGGTGATTTCGTCCTCGTCGCAGTGCACGCCGAGCGCAAAGCCGGGAGCGTTGACGACGGCCTGGTACTTGTTCGGTGGCATGGTGGCTCCTTCGGAACGGGTGGCTAGATTATCATGCGGCGGTCAGGTGGTCGGAGTGAGGGCGCAATGGCAACAAGCAGCAACGACGATTACGGCAGTGGAGGCCTGCGGCTGGGCATGGTCCAGTTCGCCTTTACGCTGGGATGGACGACATACGCGCTGATGTTGCCGACGCTGTTGGCGCAAGCCGGAATCGCACCGAGTTGGTTGCCAGCTGTCCTGATGGCCGACCAAGCGATTTTTGCGCTGATGGATATTGGTTTTGGCGCAATAGCGGATCGCATGAAGAATGTCTTCCGCTCTCTGGCGCGTCTGCTGTTGGTCCTGACCACGGTATCGGCCCTGGCATTCCTTCTGTTGCCGGTGGTGGCCGGGGTGTCGTCCGGCTTGCTTCTCGCCACCTTGCTGCTATGGGTGGTATCGGCATCGGTGGTGCGAGCGCCGACATTGATCCTGTTGGCCAAGCGAGCAAAGGCCCAACAACGCCAAGGGCTGGTGATCTGGTATTCGGCCGGGATAGGTTTGGCCATGGCGCTTTCGCCATTTCTCGGGCTTTGGCTCCGTGGTGCGGATCCGCGCTGGCCATTTGTTGTTTCGGCGTTGACCTTGTTGGTCGCGGTCTGGGTATTGTTGCGTGAGTCCGGCTTCGAACCCCCGGCAACTGACAGCGCAGAAATTCAACCGCCACCTTTTTCCACCTGTCTTCCGCTTTTCGTTGTGCTTGGCGTTGCCGGATTGGCCTTTCAACTTCACGCGTTCGTCAATTCCTCGCCTCTCTATCAGATGCATGCGGCGAAAGAAGTATTGCCCTGGCTTATGCCGACACTGTGGGTCGGTTTTTTCGCAGCGCTGGTGGCTATGGGTGGCATGGTCAAGCGCTTTGGCGCCATGCCTGTGGCGACTGTGGGGTTGTGCGTTGTGGCCGTCAGTAGTTATTGGGCTCCCAATGCCGCCAGCCTCGGTGGCCTGGTCTTTACGCAATTACTTTGTGGCGCTGGCTGGGCATTGGCTTTTGTCGGACTGATGGAGCAGGCATCGGCGGCAAGTAGCCGCGGTGCGGAGGGGAAAGTCATGGGGAGTTTTTTTGCCGTGACCGCCCTCTCGGGTATTGCCCGAATTGCAATTGCCTCTGGTGTCTTACCCGATTGGCAGAACGTTCAATTCACCCTGCCTGCCGCCCTGTTGTTGCTGGCGGCGGCCATTGCTGCGGTGGACAGCCGAAAATGGGCAAAAATCAGAATGCGCTGAGTCCGGTCATCGCACGACCGAGGATCAGTGCATGCACGTCGTGGGTGCCTTCGTAGGTATTCACCACCTCAAGGTTGACGACATGGCGGATGACGCCGAATTCGTCCGAAATGCCGTTGCCGCCCAGCATGTCGCGGGCGCTGCGGGCGATATCGAGGGCCTTGCCGCAACTGTTGCGCTTCATCAGCGAGATCAGTTCCGGCGTTGCGCTGCCGTCGTCCATCATGCGGCCGAGGCGCAGCGCGCCCTGAATGCCGAGGGCGATTTCGGTTTGCATGTCGGCCAGCTTCTTCTGGATCAACTGGTTGGCGGCGAGCGGTCGATCGAACTGCTTGCGGTCCAGCGTGTATTGCCGCGCCGTGTGCCAGCAGGCCTCGGCGGCGCCGAGCGCGCCCCAGGAAATGCCGAAACGCGCCGAATTCAGGCAGGTAAACGGACCTTTCAGGCCGGTGACGCCGGGCAGGCGGTTTTCCTCCGGAACGAAAACCTCGTCCATCACGATGTCGCCGGTGATCGAAGCGCGCAGGCCGACCTTGCCCTGGATGGCCGGGGCGGAAAGTCCCGGCATGCCTTTATCGAGAATGAAGCCGCGCAGGATGCCTTCGTCGTCCTTGGCCCAGACGATGAAAACGTCGGCGATCGGTGAGTTGGTGATCCAGGTCTTGCGTCCGGACAACTGCCAGCCACCGGGCACGGCGCGGGCGCGCGTGCTGGCGCTGGCCGGGTCGGAACCGGAATTCGGCTCGGTCAGGCCGAAACAGCCGATCAGTTCGCCCTTGCCCAGGCGCTTGAGATACTTCTCCTTCTGTTCCTCGGAGCCGAATTCGTAAATCGGCACCATGGCCAGCGAGGATTGGACCGACAGCAAGGTGCGGTAGGCCGAATCGACATATTCGACCTCACGTGCGATCAGGCCGTAGGAGACGTAGTTCAGGCCAGCGCCGCCGTACTGCGGCGGCAGCGTCGCGCCGAGCAGGCCCATGTCGCCCATCTCGCGATAGATCGCCGGGTCGGTGGTTTCATGGCGAAAAGCGTCGCGGATGCGCGGCTTCAGGCCCTTCTGTGCGAAATCGCGCGCCGCGTTGCGCACCTGGTGCTCGTCGGCGGCAAGTTGGCTGTCGAGCAGGAAGGGGTCTTCCCAGGCGAAGGTCGGTTTGGCCATCGTTGTCTCCTTGGGGCTCCGAACGGAGGTGATTATTGTTGTGGTATCCGGGCGCCAGTTTTGTCAGGCGCCCGGAGGGCTGGTTTAGCCGCGGACGTGCCCGTCGCCCAGCACCACCCACTTCTGGCTGGTCAGGCCTTCAAGGCCGACCGGGCCGCGGGCGTGGATCTTGTCGGTCGAGATACCGATTTCCGCACCCAGGCCGTACTCGAAACCATCGGCGAAGCGGGTCGAGGCGTTGATCATGACCGAGGCCGAGTCGACCTCGCGCAGGAAGCGCATGGCCTTCGGGTGATTGTCGGTGACGATGGCTTCGGTGTGCCCGGACGAGTATTTGTTGATGTGGGCGATGGCCTCGTCGATACCGGCAACGACTTTGACCGAGATGATCGGCGCCAGGTACTCGGTGTAGTAATCGTCGTCGGTGGCAGGTACGGCTTCCTTGACCAAGGTGCAGGTTTCGGCGCAGCCGCGAATCTCGACGCCCTTGGCGGTCAGCATATGGGCGATGGGCGGCAGCAGCATGGCGGCGACCGAGCGGTCGACGAGCAGCGATTCGGCGGTATTGCAGGTGCCGTAGCGCTGGGTCTTGGCGTTTTCGACGATCTTCAGCGCCTTGTTGGGATCGGCTTCTTCTTCCAGATAGACGTGGCAGTTGCCGTCCAGGTGCTGGATCATCGGCACGCGCGATTCGGCGAGCAGGCGGGCGATCAGACCCTTGCCGCCGCGCGGCACGATGACGTCGACGAATTCGCGCATGGTGATCAGTTCGCCGACGGCGGCGCGGTCGGTGGTGTCGATCACCTGCACGCAGTCGGCCGAGAGGCCGGCGGCCTTGAGGCCTTCCTGGACCAGCGCGGCGACCGCGCGGTTGGAGCGGATGGCTTCGGAGCCGCCGCGCAGGATGGCAGCGTTGCCCGACTTGAGGCACAGCGCCGCGGCGTCGGCAGTGACATTCGGGCGGGCTTCGTAAATGATGCCGATGACGCCGAGCGGCACGCGCATCTTGCCGACCTGGATGCCGGAGGGGCGGTACTTGATGTCGGTCATCTCGCCGATCGGATCGGGCAGCTTGGCGACTTGTTCCACGCCTTCGGCCATGCCTTCGACGCCCTTCTCGGTCAGCGTCAGGCGGTCGATCATGGCGGTTTCCAGGCCATTGGCCTTGGCGGCGGCGACATCCTCGGCATTGGCGGCGAGCAGCGCGGCTTTCTCGCGGCGGATGGCGCCAGCGATGTGCAGTAGCGCGGCGTTCTTCTCGGCCGTCGTTGCCATGGCCAGCAGGCGCGAAGCGGCACGAGCCTGGCGGCCGACAGTTTGCATGTATTCCTTGATATCCATGGTGTTTCCAAAGCTTGGCGCAAAGGATCATTATAGCCAGCCCGGAGATTTCATGAGCCGCCCACTTGATGATAGGCCGCGTGGGGTAAGTGGATTGCCGACATAGGTTATCGCGGCCCCAGCTTGATCTCGCCCCGCCCGGCTTCGGCTTCGCTCAAGACGTAGCAACGGCTACGTCTCTCGTTCCAGCCGGGCGCCGGATCGGCGCGATATCGGCGCCGGCATCCGCGATGCTCATGAAACATCCAGGCGAGCAAAATAAGCGGGAACTTCCCGAACGGGTTAAACTCTTAACCGCATTAATAACAGGGCTTTCCATCGAGGTAATGATGGCCGAAAAATTGATTTTGCCGACCGAGGTCAAGGTTTGTGCGACGTGCAGCTACTGGGATGGCGAACGTCAGGTGGATGCCGAAATGAAGCTGGTGGTGGTTTCGGAGGAGTGCAAGGGCGAGTGCCTGGTGCAGGAAACCGACAAACCGGGGCTGCACGACGTGCGCCAGGAATGCACCTGCATCTGGGAAGACCTCGAACCGGATACGCCACCGGCGGACGACCAGGCTGCCGCCTAAAGCGCGTGGCGCACGAGGGGAAGGCTGCTTTCCCTTATTCAGCTGCCGCGTTGTCGCCGATGGGCGCTAGCCAGGGGCGGATCGCGTCGTAGAGTCCGGACGGCGTGAATGGTTTGGTCAGGTGGGCATTCATGCCGGCCGCTGCCGATAGTGCGCGGTCTTCATGCGTGGCATGTGCCGTCATGGCGATGATCGGCAAATCCTTGAAACGTTGATCGGCCCGGATGGCCTGCGTGGCCGTCAAGCCATCCATGACAGGCATCTGGATGTCCATCAGCACCAGGTCGACCGTTTCCTTTTCCAGCAGATCGAGTGCTTCCTGGCCGTTGACCGCCGATAGCACATCGAAACCGACTTTTTTCAGCAGCGCGATGGCGATAGTCCGGTTGATTGCCACATCTTCCACCAGCAGGACGCGTCGTCCGGCCCAACTCGGCAAAATTGCCCCTTTGGCCTTGTCCACCGCAGCATCTGCATTGGGGGACGTGCCGCGTTCGCTGGCGACTGCCGGCAGGTCGAGCAGGACGTAGAAGCGGAAAGTGCTGCCTTGGCCAGCCAGACTGGAAACGGCAATGCCGCCATCCATCAGTTCGACCAGTTGCTTGCAGATAGCCAGGCCAAGGCCGGTGCCGCCGAAACGACGAGTGATGGTGCTGTCTGCTTGCGTAAAGGGATCGAACAGGCCATCGAGATACTCGACGGGGATGCCGATACCGCTATCGGCCACGGCGAATTCGAGTCGAGTCCGGCGCGGCGAGCCACAATCGCCGACTTCGACGCGGATGCTGACCGAGCCGCTTTCGGTGAATTTAAGGGCATTGCCGACCAGATTGATCAGAATCTGGCTCAGGCGCAGCGAATCGCCGACTAGCGTGGCCGGAACGCCGGGGGCGGTGACGATTTCGAAACCGATGCCCTTGGCTTTGGCGCGGGCCGCAAACATCGCCTGCAGTGACATCAGCACCTTGTCCAGCTGGAATGGCACTGCTTCGAGTGTCACGCGTCCGGCCTCGATCTTCGAGTAGTCGAGGATATCGTTGATCAAGCCCAGCAGGGTGTCTGAGGATTGCAGTACCTGCTCCAGATGTTCGCGCTGGGCGGAGGACAGCGTGCTGTCCAGGACCAGGTGGGTTAGGCCGATGATGGCGTTCATCGGGGTACGGATTTCGTGGCTCATGCGGGCCAGAAAATCCGATTTGGCGCGGTTGGCCTGGCGGGCTTCGGCGATGGCTTGTTGCAGGGCTCGGGTGCGTTCCTCGACCTTGCTCTCCAGTGAATCGCGGTAGCTGGCCAGTTCGCGGTCGCGTGTTTGCAGCGAGTCGAGCATGCGGTCGAAACTGTGGGCCAGGCTGCCGATCTCGTCGTTGCTGGCGATGTCGAGGCGCTGATCCAGCGTGGCATCTTCCGAGACACGCTTGGCCAGGGTGTCGAGTTTTTCCAACGGAGCGATCAGGCGGCCGACCGCATAGCGGGTGGCGACCAGCAGGCCAGCCAGCGCCAACAGCAGCACAACTAGAGTTTCCCTGACCGTTTCGCGCATGGTTTCGTGATACTGGTCCAGCGAGACGATCAACTCGACCCGGCCATCGGGGGTGGATTGCCCGTGCGGCAGGATAGGCTCGCGGATGATCAGGTAGTCGTCGAGGAAGAGCTGGCGTTGTTCGCCGCTCGGGAAAGTTTCGTGAAAGGTGGTCAGTCGGCGGAATTCGGCCAGTGTGCTGCCATCGGCCAGAACGATGCGGCTGGCCTGGATCGACGGGCTGAGCGACAGCGACGCGAGCAGCCGCCCGGCATCGCGCTTGTCGAGGAAGGCGACGGCGGCTTCGGAGTTGTTGGCCAGCAGGCGAGCCTGGGCCGACATCGATTGGACCCATTGGGTTTGCAGCAAGTGCTTTTGCTGCAGATAGACAACCAGAAAAATCAACAGCACGACCACCAGCAGGAAGGCATAGGAGTAGCCGACCAGCTTGTTGCGAATCGAAGGCTTGGGCCGCAGGGCCGCATTCAGCTGTGCGAGAACGGCGGTCATGGTCATGGATTGATTACCCGGGCCAGGCGCAATAATTGTGCGTTGAATTCAAACCCTTTGCGCATTGCGCTCCGGCGGTTGATGACGATGCCGACGCGTTCGCCTTCCACCGGTAGTTCGATCATACCGCCACTGCGGGCAAAGCCGGGAATATCCGAGACCGTCAGCATGCGACGTGAATCGGCCCGGCTCAGCCAGTTGTCCAGATTGCCGCTTTCCGAGCGGCTGATGTACAGCAAGTGGCAGGCGGTCGGATCGCTGGGGGCGAAGCGCAGATCGACGTTATCGTTGGCCTGCTTCAACTGGTTGAGGGCGTTGCCGAAGGGGTTCTTGCCGACGACGCAAAGTACCATCGGCTTGGGTTCGGGGTCGCCACTCGGCCAATAGACGAACTGCGGCAGGCGATAGAAGAGCACCGCCTTCATGCCGTATTCGGAAATTTCATCCGCCCAAGCCTCTCCGCTCGCGATTCCCAGCCAGCCGCAGGCGAGCAGCCAGCCGATGGCCAGGCGATGGAGGAGACGGAAGGGCATTCTCACCGGCGCGTCAGAAGCGGTATTCTAGCGTACCCATCAAGGTACGAGGCTGCTGTGGCACCTGCAGCATGACCGTGCTCGATGACCCGTGGGCGGCGTAGTAACGCTCGTCGAACAGGTTGTAGATATCGAAATAGAAGGAAACGCGCTCGTCCCACAGCTTGTGCATGCCGATGTGCAGGCTGGCCACCGTGTAGGCGTCCGTCTTCAGGCGCTCACCCGGCGCTAGCGTGTTCTTGCGGCCGGTATTGGTCTCGCCGATCCACATCAGGCGCGGCGTGATGGTCAGCCAGTCCTTGTAGCGGAAGGTGGTACCGAGCTTCACTTTGTGCGAGGAAATATTGGTCTGATCCCAATCCATGCCATCCGTCGTGTCGTGCACGGTGCCCTTGATGTAGCTGTAGCTGCCCCATAGATCGGCCATCCAGGCGCCGGCCAAGTGGGTTTGCCAGTGCGGGATGATGTCGATGCCTTGGTAGCGTTCCTGGCCGGAGTTTTGTTTCGATGTGGTATTGGACAGTACGGCACCGGGTATGTACTGGGTGGAAACCGCCTCGTTCTGTGTGCTGATGACGTTATCGACCCGGGTGGCGTAGAGGTTGGTGACCAGATTGAAGTCGCGCGAAGCACGCCAATCCCAGGTCAAGGACAGGGTCTTGGATTTTTCCGGTTCGAGCGAGCGGTTCTGGACACGGAAGTTGGTGCCGATGTAACGGCCACTACCATCGGTTGCTCCAGTGAAGGAACCAAAGGCACTTAACAGTTCTTCCGTCGATGGGGTACGGAAAGCCTGGCCGTAGAGCAGTTTCAGGAAATTCCCCTGCGCCGGTTGCCAAACGGCACCCAGGCGGGGGTTGAGGCTATTGCCGTAGGTGGAATACCAGTCGTCGCGGAGCCCGAGCATGGTCGAGAAGGTCGGTGCCCACTGCGCCTGCCATTGCAGATAGCCGGACCAACTGTAGTAGCTCATTTCGCTGCCGATGATGGGCAGCGTCGTGTTCGGATAGAAGGTCCCCTGATTCTGTGGGCTGGCCGAAGTGTTGTACGGGCGCGGCTGGTCCGGGGTCTCGATGGCGTAAAAGTCGCGGTAGGCCAGGCCGGCCAGGAGGGTATGCTGATCGCTGGCGCGCCAGTTCAGGTTTTGTTCGATGCCCCGGCGGCGGGCGTAGGAGTAGTCGTAACCGTGATTCTGGAAATCGGTAAAGACATTGACGTAGCGGCTGCGCGGATCAATTTCGTAGGTCGAATAATCAATTACCGTTTCACCGCTCAAGCTCGGCGAAATATCGAAACGATACTTGCCGGACCAGGTTTCCAGCGTGGTGTCCCAGAAATTGTTGCCGTCGTAGACGGCGTACTTGGTCAGGTCGCCGGTACTGGTCAGACTGCGGAACTGGTTGCGATAGAAACTGACGGTGAGATCGGCGGCGTCGAGGCGGACGAACTGGCTGTTGCTGCTGATGCCGCTGGTGTAGTCCTCTCGCCGACTGGCCGGGATGACCGTCGTGCCGGCAAAGGTCTTGGCGTTGACCTTGGGGTAGTCGGCGGAATAGTACTTGTCCAGATCGGCCCGGTCGCTGCGCTGCTGGTGCGAGCCGACGCTGAGCGAAATGCGGTCGGCCAGTTTGCCGCCGACCATGAAATTGCCTTCGTAGCTTTCGAAACTGCCGGCCCCAAGCGCGATGCTGCCGCCCAGGCTTTCCTTCTTGTCGGTGATGATGTTGATGACGCCGGCGGCGGCGTCGGCACCGTAGAGGGCGGCGGCCGGACCGTAGAGGATTTCGACCTGCTTGGCGAAATAGAGCGCGAAGTTTTCGGCAATCGGTAGTTTGCCGCCAGCCGGGTGGTCGATCCGCACGCCATCGAGCATGATCAGCAGCTTGTTGTTGCTGACGTGCCCCTGGAAGACGAAGTTGTTGTATTGCGAGGAACGGGTGCCGCGCTGGAAGTCGACACCGGGCAGGTCTTCGAGCAGGTCGGCCAGATTCTTGTAGCGTCGGTCGCGAATCTGTTCGCGGGTGATGACCATGACGTGGGCTGGGGTCTGTTCGCGTAGTTCGGCGTGGCGCGAGGCGGTGACGACCGGGGTGGCGATCAGTTCCTCGAGCGACAGCGGCAGCAGGCTGTTCAGGTCGTCCGCGGCTTGGGCGGCGCTGCCGCCGAACAGTCCGAGAGCAAACAGGAGTGGGTTCAGGCGACGGCGGGGCATGGCTATCTGACGCTGTATGGGGCGGGGCGACCCGCCGGGGTTGGCGTTTGCGGGCAGAGGCGCAAACCGAGACGGAGAAATTCTTCCCAGATGTTGCCTTGGCCGATGCCCTTGGCCAGGCGGTCGATGCGGCCGGCGTGGCGCAGGGCTTCCTCGAGTGCTGCGGTGGACAGGCGTTGCAGGGCTTTTTTCACGGGCAGCTGACGCGGGCCCCAGACCTTGGCTTCCTTGAGCAGCAGGTCGGCCGGTCGGCCGCTGTCGAGGCCGGCGCGGATCGCGGTCAGGGCGCGGATTTCCTCGGTCATCGCCCACAGCACCAGCGGTGGCGCTTCGCCTTCCTGCATCAGGCCGTCCAGCGTCCGGTTCAGGCGGGCGAGGTCGCCGGCCAGCAGGGCTTCGCGCAGCCCGTCGATGTCGTAGCGGGCGACGTTGAGCACGGCGTCGCGAATCTGCTCCATGCTCAATTGCCCGGTCGGGTAGAGGAGGCCAAGTTTCTGGATTTCCTGATGGGCCGCCAGCAGGTTGCCCTCGACCCGTTCGGCGATGAATTTCAGGCTGTCGAGCTCGGCACTCTGTTGCTGGCGGCGCAGGCGGCCGGCGATCCAGCCTGGCAACTCGGCCAGCGGCGGCGCATTGAGCTTGATGACGACACCGGCGTCGACCAGGGCGGTGAACCAGGCGGACTTTTCCTCTTTCCAGTCGAGCTCCGGCAGGGTGATCAACAGCATCGTGTCGGATGAGAGATTCTGGCACCAGGCCTGCAGCGCCGAGCTGCCTTCCTTGCCCGGCTTGCCATTGGGGATGCGCAGGTCGATCAGCTTGCGGTCGCCGAACAGCGACATGTTGCCGCCGGCGGCGAGCAGTGAGCCCCAGTCGAATTGGGGCAGGACAGTGAGGACTTCGCGCTCGGTGTAGCCGCTGTTGCGGGCCTTGGCCCGGATGGCATCGGCCGCTTCGAGGACGAGCAGGGGTTCATCGCCGTACAGCACGTACAGCGGCCGCAGGTCGCGCTCGAGATGCGCGGCGAGTTGCTCCCCCTTAAGCAGCATTATTCGTCGTCGTCTTCGAGATCCGGGTTCCTCGGCTTGATGATGGTCAGCCGGCGCATGATCTGGTTGACCAGGTCATTGTTCATGTCGCGCCAGAGCAGGCCTTCTTCCAGATCTTTGGCCAGGATGTTGGAATCGTCGAAGGTAATGTCGCGCGACAGGCTGACTTCGTTCGGCCGGACCAGCACCTGGCCCTTGGCGTTGACCACCTGGAAGCGGTAGTTGAGCTGCAGGCGGTATTCGCGCACGCGGCCCTGGGCGTTGACCGACAGGATGGTCTTCAGGCGGCTGTCCGACAGCTGCTGGAAGACGGCATCGGCTTCCTTGCCGTCCTCGACGATGGTCGTCGTGCCGCTGGCCTTGATGTAGCGCTGCAGCCAGATATTGACGTCGGCGGTATCGGGCAGCGCGATGTACATGGTCTTGTACGGCAGCTGGGCGCTTCCTGAACCGCGCAAGTGGAAGCCGCACCCGGACAGGGTGGCGGCGACGATCAGAGCGAGCAGGAAGCGCATCGGATTTCCTTACACGACGATATTGACCAGGCGGCCCGGTACGACGACGACTTTCTTCGCCGGCTTGCCTTCCATGAATTTGACCGCGCCCTCGCTGGCCAGCGCAACGGCTTCGATGGTCGCCTTGTCGGCTTCGGCCGGCACGCGCACGGAGCCGCGCAGCTTGCCATTGACCTGCACCATCAGCTCGATCTCGTCCTGCTTCAGCGCGGCCGCATCGGCCTTCGGGAAGGCGGCGAGGCCGGCATCGGCACCCGGCTTCAGCTCGGCGTAGAGCGCCTGGCCAATGTGCGGGACGATCGGGAAGAGCAGCAGCGTGACGGCTTCGAGAACTTCCTGCGCCAGGGCACGGCCGGCGGCATCGGCCAGGTCGCACTTGTCGTAGGCATTGAGCAATTCCATCACGGCGGCGATGGCGGTGTTGAACTGCTTGCGGCGGCCGTAATCGTCGGCCACCTTGTTCATGGTCTGGTGCAGCTTGCGGCGCAGGTCGGCCTGGGCGGCGCTGAGGCCATCGCTGCTGACGCAGGCGGAGACCAGGCCTAGTTGGACGTGGTCGTGCACCAGCTTCCACAGGCGGCGCAGGAAGCGGAAGGCGCCTTCGACGCCGGCATCTGACCATTCCAGCGACTGGTCCGGGGGCGAGGCGAACATGATGAACAGGCGGGCCGTGTCGGCGCCGTACTGGTCGATCAGGGCTTGTGGATCGACGCCGTTGTTCTTCGACTTCGACATCTTCTCGGTGCCACCGATCACCACCGGCAGGCCGTCGGCCTTCAGCGTGGCGCCGGTCGGGCGGCCGCGCTCGTCGGTCACGACATCGACGTCGGCCGGGTTGATCCACTGCTTCTTGCCGCCTTCAAGATCGCGGTAGAAGGTCGGCGCGACGACCATGCCCTGGGTCAGCAGGTTGGCGAAGGGTTCACCGAGGTCGCCGATCAGGCCGACGTCGCGCATCAGCTTGGTGAAGAAGCGCGAGTACAAGAGGTGCAGGATGGCGTGCTCGATACCACCGATGTACTGGTCGATGCCGCCCTTGCACCAGTACTGGACGCGCTCGTCGACCATGGCCGTGGCGTTGTCCGGGCAGGCGTAGCGCAGGAAGTACCAGGACGACTCGAAGAAGGTGTCCATGGTGTCGGTTTCGCGCTTGGCGTCGCCGCCGCACTTCGGGCACTTGCACTGGTAAAACTCGGGCATGCGCGCCAGTGGCGAACCGGCGCCAGTGATCTCGACGTCCTCGGGCAGCACGACCGGCAACTGCTCGTCGGGCACCGGCACGTCGCCGCAAGTCGGGCAATGGATGATCGGGATCGGGCAGCCCCAGTAGCGCTGGCGGCTGATGCCCCAGTCGCGCAGGCGGAACTGGGTTTTCTTCTCGCCCAGGCCCTTGGCGGCGAGGTCGGCGGCGATGGCGTCAACCGCGGCTTCATAAGCCAGGCCGTCGTACTTGCCGGAGTTGATGCAGGCGCCCTTCTGCTTGTCGCCGTACCATTCCTGCCAGCCGTCCAGGCTGAAGGTTTCGCCTTCGGCGGCGATGACTTGCTTGATCGGCAGATCGTATTTCTTGGCAAAGGCAAAATCCCGCTCGTCGTGCGCCGGTACGGCCATCACGGCGCCGTCGCCGTAGCTCATCAGCACGTAGTTGCCGACCCAGACTTCGACCTTCTCGCCGGTCAGCGGGTGGGTGACGTAGATGCCGGTGGGCAGGCCCTTCTTTTCCATCGTGGCGATGTCGGCCTCGGCGACGCCGCCCTTCTTGCATTCCTCGATGAAGGCGGAAAGTTCGGGGTTGTTCGCGGCGGCGCGGGTGGCCAGCGGGTGCTCGGCAGCGACGGCGACGAAGGTGACGCCCATGATGGTGTCGGCGCGGGTGGTGAACACCCACAGCTTTTCGTCGGCATTGTCGGCCAGCGGGAAGGCGAAGCGCACACCGGTGCTCTTGCCGATCCAGTTCTTCTGCATCAGGCGCACCTGCTCGGGCCAGCCTTGCAGGTTGTCGAGTTCGCTCAGCAACTCGTCGGCGTAGGCGGTGATCTTCATGTAGTACATGGGGATCTCGCGCTTTTCGATTAGCGCGCCGGAGCGCCAGCCGCGGCCGTCGATGACCTGCTCGTTGGCGAGCACGGTCTGGTCGACCGGGTCCCAGTTCACGGTGCCTAGCTTCTTGTAGACCAGGCCCTTTTCGTAGAGGCGGGTGAACAGCCACTGCTCCCAGCGGTAGTACTCCGGCGTGCAGGTGGCCAGCTCGCGGCTCCAGTCGATGGCGAAGCCGAGCGACTTGAGCTGGGTCTTCATGTACTCGATGTTCGAGTAGGTCCAGCCGGCGGGGGCGACGTTGTTCTGCAGCGCGGCGTTCTCGGCCGGCATGCCGAAGGCGTCCCAGCCCATCGGCTGCAGCACGTTGAAGCCCTGCATCTTGTGAAAGCGCGACAGCACGTCACCGATGGTGTAGTTGCGCACATGGCCCATGTGTAGCTTGCCCGACGGATACGGGAACATCGACAGGCAGTAGTACTTCGGCTTGCTGGCGTCTTCGACGGCACGGGCGGCCTGGGTGGCATCCCAGTGAGCTTGGGCGGCGCGCTCGATGTCGGCCGGGGTGTATTTGTCCTGCATGGGCATGGCGAGAATTCGTTCGGTAAAACAATGGTCAATCCGCGATTATACCGGGGGATTGGGTGCTGCGCGGGATGCATTGGGGTGGGTTTGGGCCGTGGATTATGGTTTCTTTCCGAAACATGGGGTTCTGCTGTGTCGGCAGGCATCTGGTTTGTTTGAGCGCTGTTTTTCGCCGCTGACCGGCGCCTGACTTTCTTTTGCTTCGCCAAAAGAAAGTCAGCAAAGAAAAGGCGACCCGGGGTCGGCGCCCGCTACGCGGGTTCCCTGCGCTACTCGTCGTGCCGGGCGGCTGGCTAAACTCGCCGCTGCGCGGCTCAAGCAACGCCAGCCGAAATCTCCCGTCCCGCCTGCGTTGCTCGGCGCCTCCCACGGGAGGTTGAAAACCGATCGTCGCTGAGAGGCTGGCGTTTGGTTTTTTGCCTTTTTAGGCAGTGCACCGCAGCAGTCACTATTTCCAAGGTCATTCCCGCGAAAGCGGGAATCCAGGGGGGCTAGGTGTTAGGAGCATTTCTGGATTCCCGCCTACGCGGGAACGACGCAGAAGGTGTATCAGCGGCATGCGGTTTTCTGGGTCCCTTGAGAGGCGCTGAGCAACGCAGGTTGGCCGGGGGCCTTCGGCTGGCGTTGTCTGAGCCGCGCAGCGGCGAGTTTAGCCAGACGCCCGGCCGGCCGAGTAGCGGAAGGGATTGGGCGGAGCCCAACGCCGACCCTGGGGTGGCCTTCTTTTTGGCTACTTTTTCTTGGCCAAGCAAGAAAAAGTTAGCCCGCCGTCAGGGCGGAAAGCAGCTTTCAATTAACTCGCCCGCACACAAAGAGACAAGGCAAAAAAACGAAACCCCGTCCTATGGCATCACCGATAGGTCCGGGGTTCATATGGGAGCCGGAATATCCCGGCTCCAGCGACCACCCCACCCTGCACGATGGAGCCAGCCGCAATCCGCAGTGCGACTTAGGCCGCTTTTTTCTGCGTGTAGAGGTTGCCCCAGGTGCTCTGCCAGAAGCGATAGGCGTTTTGTGCCGCCATCAGCGAGAGCAGGGACATACGGGACTGGTGACGCCACATCCAGGCCAGTTGCGGGGCCGGGGCGAGCTTGTAGGCCGGGCTGTCGGCACATTCGTCTTCGACGATGGCGAGGAAGCGTTCGACGGACAGGCTCCAGAAATCGGAACCTTCAGCCTTGCCGGTGAGGTATTCGGCTTCGCTGACGGCGCGGCGCCACAGCTTCAGGGCGAGGTCGTCGCTGATGCCGGCCTTGCGGGCTATCCAGGGGAGGATCTTGGGTGCGTTCATGCTGTTCATGGTTGTTCTCCGTTGTTGCGTGGTGGTAACCACTCAAGTTTTAAGACTGCCTTGTGAGCAATAAGTTTTGTGCACTGCAATATATTTTTTGCGAAGTATACTGCTTGCCCAGAAAACGCCAATTTCAGTTTTGCCAGATTGAAAAATGTTGCGTTGCACAATTGCAACAACGTGGTCCGACCAATTGCCCATTTGCCGCAATTCACCTCGGAAAACACGTTTTTTCAGAAAATCGATCCGCCCATGTCCGACTTGCTCGCCAACCTGAACCCCCAGCAACTCCAGGCCGTCACCCTGCCGCCGATGCACGCGCTGATCCTGGCCGGGGCGGGCAGCGGCAAGACGCGGGTGCTGACGACGCGTATCGCCTGGCTGATCTCGACCGGCCAGGTCGGGCCACATGGCGTGCTGGCGGTGACCTTCACCAACAAGGCGGCCAAGGAAATGACGGCGCGCCTGTCGGCGCTGGTGCCGATCAACGTGCGGGGCATGTGGATCGGCACTTTTCATGGCTTGTGCAACCGCATGCTGCGTGCCCATTACCGCGAGGCCGGGCTGCCGCAGACTTTCCAGATTCTCGATTCGGGTGACCAGCTGGCCATGGTCAAGCGCCTGTTGAAGAACCTGAATATCGACGACGAGAAATATCCGCCGCGTGAGCTGTGCCATTTCATCAATGCGCACAAGGAGCAGGGCGTGCGTGCCGCGCAGGCCGAGGCCTACGACAGCTACACGCAGAAGCGCGTCGAGTTCTACGCCGAGTACGAGGCGCAGTGCAACCGCGAGGGCGTCTGCGATTTCGCCGAACTGCTGCTGCGCTGCTACGAATTGCTGCAGCGCAACGAGCCGCTGCGCACGCATTACCAGCAGCGCTTCCGGAACGTCCTGGTCGACGAGTTCCAGGATACCAACCGCCTGCAATACGCCTGGCTGCAACTGCTGGCTGGCGGCGGGGCGAAGGTTTTCGCGGTGGGCGACGACGACCAGTCGATCTACCGCTTCCGCGGCGCCGAGGTTGGCAACATGCGCGACTTCGAGCGCGATTACTGCGGCGAGAACATCATCCGGCTGGAGCAGAACTACCGCTCGCACGGCAATATCCTGGCGGCCGCCAACGCCATCATCAAGCACAACCGCGAGCGCCTGGGCAAAAACCTGTGGACCGACGCCGGCGAGGGTGAGCGCATCCGCTGCTTCGAGGCCTATTCCGATCTCGACGAGGCGCGCTTCGTCATCGACGAGATCCGCGAATTGATCCGCGACGGCCAGACGCCGACGCAGATCGCCATCCTCTACCGCTCCAACGCCCAATCGCGCGTCCTCGAACACGAGTTGTTCACCAAGGGCGTGCCGTACAAGGTCTATGGCGGCCTGCGCTTCTTCGAGCGGCAGGAAATCAAACACGCGCTGGCTTACCTGCGCCTGTTGGGCAATCCGGACGACGACACCGCCTTCCTGCGCGTGGTCAATTTCCCGACCCGTGGCATCGGCGCGCGTTCCCTGGAAAACCTGCAAGCCACTGCGCATCAGTGCAACAGCAGCCTGTACAACGCCGCCGCCTCGCTGACCGGCAAGGCCGGACAGACCGTGGGGGCTTTTATCCGCCTGATCGAAAGCCTGCGTCAGGAAACCGCCAACCTGCCCTTGCCCGAGATCATCGAGCACGTCATCGAAAAATCCGGCCTGGTTCATCATTACCGGCTGGAGAAGGAAGGCCAGGAGCGGCTGGAGAACCTGGATGAACTGATCAACGCCGCCGCTACTTTCATCGACGATGAAGGCGCCATCGGTGAAGGTGGCGCGCTGGTTTCCTTCCTCAGTCATGCCTCCCTCGAAGCCGGCGAGCATCAGGCGGGCGAAGGCCAGGAAGCGGTGCAGTTGATGTCGGTGCACGCCGCCAAGGGCCTGGAATTCGACGTGGTCTTCATCACCGGTCTGGAGCAAGGCCTCTTCCCGCACGACAACTCGATCAACGAGGGCAAGGATGGGCTGGAAGAGGAGCGTCGCCTGATGTACGTCGCCGTCACCCGCGCCCGCCAGCGGCTCTACCTGTCCTGTGCGCAGACGCGGATGCTGCACGGCCAGACGCGCTATTGCACGCCCTCCGGCTTCCTCGACGAAATTCCGGAGGAACTCCTGCTCAAGTTGAACAAGAAGGCCGCGCCGGAGCCGAGCTACGGCGGCTATGGCTCGTCCAGTCGGAGCGGCGCTGGCTACGCGGAACAACCGGCAGCCGGTGGGCTGCGCATCGGGCAGACGGTCGAGCATGCCAAGTTCGGCATCGGCGTCATCGTGTCCACCGAAGGCCGCGGCGCCGATGCGCGCGTGCAGGTCAATTTCGGCGGTGCCGGCATGAAGTGGCTGGCGCTGGAATACGCCAAACTGACGCCGGTCTGATTTTGGGCACCGCTGCTGCGGTGCACATGGCAAAACGGGCAAATTTCACCCGGCCAAGGTGGAACGTTGCGGCCCGGCGGTGATAACCTTTTCGTCTGACATAACGATAAGGAGACACCCATGCCCAACGCCATCCGTTTCCATCAGCCCGGCGGCCCTGAAGTCCTGTGCTGGGAGAACGTCGAACTGCCGGCTCCGGCCGCCGGTGAGGCGCGCGTGCGCCACCACGCGGGGGGCCTGAACTACATCGATACCTATCACCGTACCGGTCTTTATCCGCTGCCGCTGCCGTCCGGTATCGGCCTCGAAGGCGCCGGCGTTGTCGAAGCGGTGGGCGAGGGTGTCAGTGAAGTCGCCGTCGGCGACCGCGTGGCCTACGCCGGCGGGCCGGTGGGTGCTTATGCCGAAGCGCGCAATATTCCGGCGCATCGCCTGTTGAAGCTGCCGGACACCATTTCTTTCGAAACCGCTGCGGCCATGATGCTGCAAGGCCTGACCTCGGCCTACCTGCTGCGCCGCACCTATCGCGTGCAGTCGGGTGACGCGGTGCTGATCCACGCCGCGGCCGGCGGTGTCGGCCTGATCGCTTGCCAGTGGGCCAAGGCGCTGGGCGCGACAGTGATCGGTACGGTCGGTTCGCCAGCCAAGGCGGCACTGGCCAAAGCGCACGGTTGCGACCACGTGATCGACTACACGACCGAGAATTTCGCCCAGCGCGTCCGTGAAATCACTGGCGGCGAAGGCGTGCCGGTGGTGTACGACGGCGTCGGCCAGGCGACTTTCGCGGGCTCGCTCGATTCGCTGCGCCCGCTCGGCATGATGGTTTCCTTCGGCAATGCCTCCGGCCCGGTGCCGCCGGTCGACCTGATCCAGTTGTCGCAGAAGGGGTCGTTGTTCATCACGCGGCCGACCTTGATGACCTACACCGCCAAGCGCGCCGATCTGGTGGCCTTGGGCGAGGAACTGTTCGACGTCGTCGGTTCGGGCAAGGTGCGTATCGAGATCAATCAGCGCTATGCGCTGAAAGACGCCGCGCAGGCGCATATCGACCTTGAGGCGCGCAAGACCACCGGTTCGACAATCCTGATTCCATGATGGCAAAAATCAAAGCTGGACTCCTTTCCCTGCGCGACCTGTTCGCCACCGCCTGGTGGATCATCCTGATCGCCGGCATCGGCTTCGTCGTCGCCTACCAGTTCGTTCAACCGGCGCCGCCGAAGAAGATCGTCATCACCACCGGTGCCGAATCAGGCGCCTATTACCAGTTCGCCCAGCGCTACGCGACCATCCTGGCGCGCGATGGCATCACGCTGGAGGTGAAGGCCTCGGCCGGCTCGCTGGAAAACCTCGAACGCCTGAAGAGCGACGAGGCGCAAATCGGCTTCGTCCAGGGTGGCGTCATTCCGCCCAAGGACGATCCGGACGAGGAGGATGATTCCGGCCTGCTCTCGCTGGGCAGCATGTTCTACGAGCCGGTCTGGGTGTTCTACCGCGGCGAGCGCAAGCTGGAGCGGCTGACTGACCTCAAGGGCAAGCGCATCGCCATTGGCCAGGAAGGTTCGGGCGTGCGCCAGCTGGCGCAGCAACTGCTGGCGGCCAACGAGATTCCCATCGGCAACAACCTGGTGGCGCTGTCCGGCTTGAAAGCGGCCGAGGAATTGCAGCAGGGCCGCATCGATGCCGCCTTCGTCATCGCCGCCGAGCGCGCACCGGTCGTGCAGGTCTTGCTGCGCTCGCCCGGCATCAAGGTCATGAGCTTTTCGCAGGCGTCCGCCTACCAGCGCCGTTTTCCCTTCCTGACCAAGCTGACCTTCCCGCACGGCGTGGCCGATCTGGTGCGCGACTTCCCGCCGGAAGACATCAAGCTGCTGGCGCCGACGGCCAACCTGATCGTCCGCGACGACCTGCACCCGGCGCTGCAATCGCTGCTGCTGCAGGCGGCCAGCGAAGTGCATGGCAAGAACGGATTCTTCCAGGATCCGGGTGAATTCCCTGCCTACAAGGACCAGATGCTGCCGCTGTCGCCCGAGGCGGCGCGCTACTTCAAGTCCGGCGCGCCTTTCCTGCAGCGTTATTTGCCCTTCTGGCTGGCGGTGCTGGCTGACCGCCTGATCGTCATGCTGGTGCCGATCTTCGCCCTGCTCATCCCGCTGCTCAAGATCGCCCCGGCGGTTTATACGTGGCGCGTGCGTTCCAAGGTGTTCCGCTGCTACGGCGAACTGAAATTCCTGGAGGACGACCTGAAGAACCATTTCGATCCGGCCAAGTTGCAGGAATATCGTGAACGGCTCGATGCGTTGGATGACGAGGCGGCCGGCCTGCATGTGCCGCTTGGCTTCACCGACCTCGTTTATACGCTGCGCGAACACGTCAATCTGGTGCGCAGCATCCTGGCCAAACGAGAGGCTCAAGTATGAAAGCTTTCCTTGTCGCCAACCCCAAGGGCGGTTCCGGCAAGAGCACGCTGGCGACCAATCTCGCCGGCTATTTCGCCCATCAGGGCGAGGATGTGATGCTGGGCGACATCGACCGCCAGCAGTCGGCGCGCGAATGGCTGGCCCTGCGCCCCTTCGAATTGCCGACCATCGATACCTGGGAAATCGGCCCGGACGACATCGCCCGCCCGCCCAAGGGCACCAGCCGGGTCGTGCTCGACACGCCGGCCGGCCTGCACGGCAAGATGCTGGACAAGGTGCTTAAGCTGTCCACACGCGTCATCGTGCCGGTGCAGCCGTCGATGTTCGACATGCGGGCGACGCGCCATTTCCTCGATGCGCTGCTGACCGAAAAGGCCGTGCGCAAGGGCAGGGCCGACGTGGCGGTGATCGGCATGCGGGTCGATGCACGGACCCGTGCCGCCGGTGAACTGGAGAAATTCTTCGCCACCTACGACCTGCCGGTGCTCGCCTATCTGCGCGACACGCAGGTCTATGTGCAGGCCTCGGCAGTCGGTCTGACCATCTTCGACCTGCCACCCTCGCGCGCCGAGCGCGATGTCGAGCAGTGGCGGGCCATCATCGATTGGGTCGAGGCCGAGTAAGGGCGCTTTTTCTCGCTGCTGCGGTGCACTGCCCAAAATGGGCAAAAAACGGGGTCTCAGTCCAGCGTGTCCAGCCAGTGGGCCAGCTTGCCGAAAAGCGATTCCGGTTTGACCGGCTTGGCGATGAAGTCGACCATGCCGGCGGCCAGGCACTTCTCGCGGTCTTCGGCAAAGGCGTTGGCGGTCAGCGCGACGATCGGCGTTTGCGCGTAGGACGGAAGCTCGCGAATCTGCCGGGTGGCCTCCAGGCCGTCCAGCTTCGGCATCTGCAAATCCATCAGGATCAGGTCATAAGGCTTTTCGCCGGCCATGGCGACCGCCGCTTCGCCATCCTCGGCAACATCGACCTGCAAGCCCGCCGTATAGGTCAGCATGGCGTAGGCGACCTGTTGGTTGACCGGGTCGTCCTCGACCAGCAGCAAGCGCTTGTCGTGATGGCAAACCTTGAGAATGGCCAGCGCTTCTTCCGGCGATGGGCCGGTGGTCGTTATGGTGCTGGTTTCGGTGGCGCGGGGCAGGCGCAGTGTGAAGCTGAAGGTCGCACCTTCGCCCGGTTTGCTGCTGAGTGCGATCTCGCCGCCCATCAGGCGTACCAGTTGGCGGACGATGGTCAGGCCCAAGCCGGTGCCGCCATGCTGGCGGGTAATCGAGCCATCGGCCTGCTCGAAGGGCAGAAAGATACGCTGCTGCGCCTCGGGCGGAATGCCGATGCCCGTATCCGCAACTTCGATGCGCAAGCGGATCAGCCCGTCTTCCTCGCCGAGGATGTCGGCCGACAGACGGATGCTGCCCTGGTCGGTGAATTTGACGGCGTTGCCGATCAGGTTGAGCAGGATCTGCTGCAAGCGTACCGGGTCGGCGAGTAGCGTCAGATCAGCCAGGCCGGCGCCGAGCTGTTTGTGCCAATTCAGGTGCTTGGCCACGATGCGTTCGCCCATCAGGTGCTCGACCCGCTCGATCAAGGCGCCGATATGTACTGGGATGCGTTCGAGAGTCAGCCGCTCGGCATCGATTTTCGACAGATCGAGTACGTCGTTGAGCAGATCGAGCAAATGCGTGCCGGCCTCTGCCACGCGCGCCAGGCGGTTGCGCTGGCCGGGATCGGTGATTTCGCGGTCGAGCAGGTGGGTCATGCCGATGATGGCATTCATTGGTGTGCGCAACTCATGACTCATATTGGCCAGGAAGGTGCTCTTTGCCCGGTTGGCAGCCTCGGCGGCCTCCTTGGCCAGCCTGAAGTCGGCCGTGCGAATCGCCACCTCTTCCTCCAGATGTTCGCGATGGCGCGCCAGTTCGGCTTCGCTGGCCTTGCGTTCGCTGATGTCCAGCAAAACACCGATCACGGCAAGCTTGTCTTCGTACTCGATGGTCGTGCCGAAAACCTCGAAATCGACAATGCTGCCGTCGCGGCGCAGCCCCTTGGCCTCGTAGTGGATGGCATCGATTTCGCCGGCCAGGCGCCGCCGGACGTTCTCGGCAACCATCGCCCGGTCGGCCATGACGACGAGGTCGGTGACGGGCAATTTGTCGACGATTTCGGCCGCCGCATCGTAGCCGAAGATACGGGCGAAGCCCGGATTGACGTAACGGAAACGGTCGCCCTGGATGATGTAGACACCCACCAGCGATTGCTCGACCAGCGCACGGAAGCGTTTTTCTGCCAGGCGCTGTGCATGTTCTGCCTGGACGCGTTCGCTGATGTCGCGACCGACCGTCAGCAGGGAGATTCGCCCGCCATCCGGAGCGAACATCGGAACTTTCACCACGTCGAAGGTGCTGGCCTGGCCGTCGCTAGACGGCATCTGCCATTCTTCGTGATCGGTCGTTCCCTTGCGCCAGGTGCGCTCGTCATCGTTGATCCGGGCCAGCCGTTCTGCGCGCTCAGGCTTTGCCGCGGCCAGTTCCTCGCTGGTCAAGCCGCGGTACTCATCGCCATCCAGCGTCAGCAACTGGCGCATGTAGGCGTTGGCTTCGGTCCAGCGGCCTTGGCCATCCTTCAAGCAGATGGCATCGGGAATGGCGTCGATCAAGGTGCGCAGGCGGGTTTCGTCCTCGCGCAGACGTTGCGCATGGCGAGACAGGGCCGCCTGGAAGCGCTGGGTACGCAGCATCCAGAAAAAAACGATGAAAGCGAGCAAAGTGCCGCCGATGGCGGCGCTCAGCGGTAGCGTCGAGGCCGTCACGCGATCGAATTCGGGCCGGCTGCGGAACAGCGCGGTCCATCGCTGCCCGGCAAATTCGATGGGCAAGGTGACAGTCCAGCGACCATGGCGCAGGCCGGGTGATTCGATGTGCGAGTCGAACAGGATGTTCGCCGCCGTCATCTCGCCGTCGTACAGCTCCAACTCGACGTCCTTGTTATTGTTGCTGACGACGCTGCGGAACAGGTCATGGGCTCGGAACGGGCTGTAGGTAAAACCGACGATGGCAGCCCGTCGCTGCTCGACGGTTGCGCTGGGCAAAGCGCGTTGATAGACAGGAACGTAAATCAGGAAGCCCGGCTGCACGTCGCGGTCAGTTTCCTGGACGAGCGTCACCTTGCCCGACAAGGCAGGCTCGCCACTGTCGCGCGCCCGCTCCATGGCAGCGCGGCGCACAGGCTCGGAATACATGTCGTAGCCGAAGGCGCGCAGGTTTCTGTCCGAGAAGGGTTCCAGGTAGACGATGCTGCTATAGACAGGTCGCTCGCCCGCCGGACGAATGACGTAATCGGGAAAACCCTCGGCGCGGATTTCCTTTTCGTGCTCGGCACGATGCGCCGCCGGAATCATCAGCGTAAAGCCGGTGCCCTGTATGCCAGGCAGGGTTTTGTCCAGTTGCAGGTGGCTGATGTAGTCATGCCACTCTTGGCGGCTGACCGAGGCGCTGGCGTCGAACAGCGCCGCGCCGCCGCGCAGGGCTTGTTCATAAGCCTGCATGCGCGCGAGGATTTTGGCGCGCTCCTGCTCCGCACGGTAGAGAAAGCGTTGTTCGATCTGTTCTTCGCTATTCCGGTGCAGGAAAAAACTTGCTGCCCATGTCCCCGCCAGGATGGTCGCCAAAGCCACCCAGGCGAAACGCTCGCCAAACAGTGTTCGAGTGAGTGGGCGCCCTTCCTGGTTCATGGGATGGTCTCTCTCCGGATTTTGTCTCTTTATCTTTTTTGTCAGATTTCTCTCAAGATAGCACCATTCTCCGTGCTTGTCGTTGGAATGCTTTTCCTACAGTCGGTGCAGCAGGTTTTCCTTCGTCGTTTCTTCCTGCAGGGCTTCGAGGAACCAGGATAGCGCCTTGCCGACATGGCGGTTCTGCCAGGCGAGGTTGAGCGGCAGGGTCGGCCGTTGGGCGACGACAGCCTTCTCGATCAGGCGGCCGGCGGCTAATTCGGGGGCGGCAAGCCAGTAGGGCAGATGCCCGATGCCGAGGCCGGCGAGCTGCGCGGAAAGCTTACTGCGGATGTCGGGAATGCGCAGCACGTTCTGTCCTTCGAGCAGCCCGATGGTGCGCGCGTCGAGTTCCTTCGAAGTGTCGGCGATGACCACCGCGCGATAGCGGCGAAGTTCACTGTCGGGAATCGGGCCTTCCCAACTTGCCAACGGGTGTTCTGGCGGCACGGCAAAGACAAAGCGGGTATCGGGCAGTAGCTGCCGGCTGGCGATGCCAGCTCGGGCCGGCATGTCGCCAGGGGCGCCGATAACCAGGTCGGCGCGGTCGGTGGCCAGCGCATCCCAGGTACCGCCGAGCACTTCATGAGTGAGACGGATTTGCGTGCCATGGCCGGCGGCGTAGAAGCGCTCGAGCAGCGGATAGAGTCCTTCGACCGGGATGATGGCGTCGAGCGCGATGCGCAACTCGGCCTCCCAGCCGCTGGCGATGCGCTGCACGCGGCGTTCCAGTTCGCCGGCGGTGCGCAATAGATGGCGGCCCTCGGCCAGCAGGGTTTGGCCGGCTTCGTTCAGGGTGGCCCGGCGACCTTCGCGGACGAAGAGCTGTGTGCCGAGATCGCTTTCCAGCTTGGCGACGGCGTGCGAAATGGCCGACGGCACGCGATACAGCGCTTCGGCAGCCGCCGAGAAGCTGCCGTGGCGGTCGATGGCGTCGAGCATTTCGATCAGTTCGAGCGAAATTTTCATGTGAATAAAATTGAACGATACATCCAGATTAATTCGCTATTCCTGGCTGAACTCTACGCCTAACATGCGGCCAAAGCGATACGAATTATTCACAAGGAGATCGGGATGATAATCCTCCGAGCCTCAGCAGAACGCGGGCAGGCCAACCATGGCTGGTTGCTGGCCAAGCACAGTTTTTCCTTTGCCGAGTACTACGACCCCGAGGAAATGGGCTGGGGCGCCCTGCGCGTCATCAATGAGGACCGCGTCCAGCCGGGTGCCGGCTTCGGGATGCACGGCCACCGTGACATGGAGATCGTCACCTACATCCTGTCCGGTGCGCTGGAGCACAAGGACAGCCTGGGCAACGGTGGCGTCATCCGGCGCGGTGAGGTGCAGCGCATGAGCGCCGGCAAGGGCATCCTGCATAGCGAATTCAATCCCTCGGTTAGCGAGGAGACCCATTTGCTGCAGATCTGGATCGAGCCGGCGCAGCGCGGCGGTTCGGCCAGCTACGAGCAGCAGGCGCTGCCGGTGGTCGAGATGCGCAATCGCTGGCGTCTGGTCGCCTCGCCCGACGGTGCGGAGGGCAGCACGACCATCGGTCAGGATGCCCGCCTGTACGCCAGCGTGCTCGAAGCCGGCATGTCGCTCGACTATCCGCTGGGCGCCACTCGCCTGGCCTACGTGCATGTCATCTGCGGTGCACTGGCCATCAATGGCAAAAACCTGGGTGCCGGAGACGGCGCCAAGATTGTTGCCGAAAACCTGTTGGAATTCGTTGCCCAGGAAGAGAGCGAATTCCTGCTCTTCGACCTGCCACCCGTCGTTTGATCGTTTTTATCAGGAGAACACCATGAGCAAGATCGTTGTCGTCTATCACTCCGGCTACGGCCATACCAAGCGCGTTGCCGAATACGTCGCCGAGGGCGCCGGCGCCGAACTGCTGGCCATCGATGCCGAAGGCAACCTGCCGGAAGCCGCCTGGGCCAGCCTGAATGCCGCCGATGCCATCATCTTCGGCACGCCGACCTATATGGGCGGCCCGAGCTGGCAGTTCAAGAAATTTGCCGATGCCTCGTCCAAAGCCTGGTTCACCCGCGCCTGGCAGGACAAGCTGTTTGGCGCTTTCACCTGCAGCGCCAGCCCGATCGGCGACAAGGGAGCGACCATGAGCTACCTGCAGACGCTGGCCTCGCAGCACGGTGGCCTGTGGGTCAGCCTCGGCCTGCTGCCGAGCAATACCAAGGCGTCCACGCGCGCCGACATCAACAGCCTGGGCGGTTCGGTCGGCCTGATGGTGCAATGCCCGTCGGATGTCGGCGCCGATGAAATCCCGAGCGGCGACCTCGATACCGCCAAGCGTTACGGTGCCCGCGTCGCGGAGATTGCCGGCAAGTTCGCCAAGTAATCGGACAGCCTCGCCGCCAGCGGCGAGGCGCGCTATAGTGTGCTCATTCCTATCGTATCCGGAGTGAGCGCATGGCATTGACGACTTCGCTGGCCGATCTTTCCGTTTTGCTGGTCGAGCCCTCGCAGATGCAGGCGCATGTCGTGACGCGCATGTTGCAAAACCTTGAGGTGCGCAAGCTGCATGTGGTCGATACGGCAGCCGCAGCCTTGAGCGAACTGCAAGGAGGCGAATGGGACGTGGCGATCAGCAGCCTCTATCTGCCGGATATGGCGGGAACCGAACTGGTCGCGCTCATGCGTGCCGATCCGGCACTGGAAACCATCCCTTTCATACTGATTTCGAGCGAGACGCGACCGCAGGTGCTTGAGCCGGTACGTCAGTCCGGCGCCTGCCTGATCGTCAGCAAACCGTTTACCGAACAGCAGTTGGGGCGTGCCCTGTTTGCCACGGCCGATTACCTGAATCCGCAGCAGGATATCGATCAGGCCGAAGTCGAGGGACTGCGGGTTCTGCTGGTGGATGACAGCATGGCCTCGCGCCGCCATTTGCGCCGTTTGCTCGAAGAACTGGGCATCGAGCGTATCACCGAGGCGGTCAACGGCAAGGAAGCGGTCGCCGCCTTGCAGGACACCATGGTCGATCTGGTCATCACCGACTACAACATGCCGGAAATGGATGGCCGCGAATTGACCGAGTACATCCGCACGCAAAGCTGGCAGAACACCGTGCCGGTGTTGATGGTGACCAGCGAGCAGAACATGGGACGCCTGGCCGCAGTTGAATGTGCCGGCATTTCAGCGATCTGTGACAAGCCTTTCGAGGCGGGCAGCATCCGCCGCCTGATCAGCGACGCCTTGCAGCAATAAAGCGGATCAAGCCCTGGCGGCCGACCACGGCTAGCGCGACGAGGACGAGCAGCGGATCGACCAGTACATCCCACAGGTTGGCGAAGACGCCGCTGGCGTAGGCCAGCAGGTCGATGGCAAGGATGACCAGCCAAACGTTCAGCTGGCGCAACCATAGCGCGATGCCGACGGGAGCGAGCGCTGCCAGTAGCGGCCAGGGCTGGTAGCCGAGGGAATAGGGGTCGAACGGCCCCAGGCCGAGTGCCGTGGCGTAGAAGATCGTGGCGAAGACGAGCAGCCCGAGTGCCGGCCGGAAAGTCAGCGGCGACGGCCGGCCGAGCAGCAACAATACCGCCAGTTGCAACAGCGTTACCGACGGCGTGCCGAACGCGCCATGCAGCGCCGGCGCAATGCCGATCAGCATGGCCAGCGTCGTCGCTGCCAGGGCGACGCGTTGGCGGAATTCACCGAGCGGCAGCAGGCAGGCGAGCGAACCAAAAATGATGCCGTGGGCGATCAGGCCGTAGCCGGCCAACCAGTTCATCGCGCTTCTCCTTCCAGCCAGGCTTCGCTGAAGACGACATGCTTGATGCCTTGGCGACGCCAGGTGTAGGCGAGGTGAATGCGTCCGTCGCGCGCCAGCAGCAGCGAGGGGTAGGAAAATTCGGCACCACCGTCGGCGGCCGATTCGACCGTGCGACTGGCTTGCCAAGTCTTGCCTTCGTCGGCGGAGAGCCAGAGCAACATGGCTTCGCGGCTGTCCGGCGGGTTGCCGGCCAGCAGAAGGCGGCCGCTGGGCAGGCGGAGCAGGGCCACCGAGGAATTCGGATTGGGCACGTCCAACGTTGGGCCGGCTTGCCATTGTTGGCCGCCGTTGGCGGTGGTCGCCGTGCGCACCCGTCCCGGCCCCGGCCCCGCATCGCGCAGCACGGCGAGTGCCCGCTGCGCATCGAGGGCAACGACGGAAGGTTGCAGGGTGCGCACCTCGTGCGCCATGCGGATCTTGTCGACGATGCGTCCAGTGGCCGACAGGCGGAGCCATTCGCCGTGCTTGGCGATGAATTCGTGATAGACCGGCAGACCCAGCCCGCCGTCGGCCAGTGGCAGCGGCGGCATGCGGACCAGCGTGCTGATATTGGCGAAGGGCGAGGTCTGCAGCTTGGTCGGCTTGCTCCAGGTGCGACCGCCGTCGGTCGATTGGCTGTGATTGATCGAGCTGCCGGCCCAGCCGCCAAGGGCGACGCTGACGTACCACAGGTGTAGCCAGTTGCCTTCGCTGTAGAGCACCGGATTGCCGATCTTGCGCAGGTAGGCGAAGGTGCCGCCAGCGGTCGTCTCGCGGCTGGCGATACGGCCCGGCGCACTCCAGCCGCTTGCCTCCAGCGTGCTGAACCAGATCGCCACATCGTCGGCGCCCTCGCGGCTGCCGGCGAACCAGGCGGCAGCGATGCGACCGTCCGGCAACTGGGTCAGGGTGGCGGCATGTGCCGACTCGGCGGCGCGCGGCAATTGCTCGCTGGCGAACTGTGCCGGCAAGGCACTCGCTGTGGCCGGGGGCGGGGGCTCGAAGGCTGGCGGTTCGGCACTGGGCGCGCGCCATAGCGCCATGCCCAGGGCACCGATGAACAGTGCGATGGGCCCCCAGCGGCGTAGCGTTTCCGGAAGGGCCATCATTTGGCGTGCACCTCGTACCAACGTACCGTGGTCATCAGCGGTGCCAGGGAGCGTTGGGCGAACGCCGCCTGCCAGTCGGCGCGGGTGGCGCCGATACGGGCGAAGCGCAGGCCGGAACCGTGCGAGGCCAAGGTGGTGTAGCTGCCGAGCGGTGTGGTGCTCATGTTGGCCGCCTCAACGGCAGCAAAGAAGCGGGGTTCGTCCTGCTCTTCAAGGAATACCGGGGTTTTCAGTGCAGCAATCTCAGCCAGATCGAAACGGTCGAGTCGGGCGTAATGGCGATGCGCCTGACCACTCAGAGTCGGCAGCATGGCCGGTTGCGGGCCGTCGAACATGGCGACTTGTTGCTTCTGTCCGAAAGCGACGACCTCGGCGGGTACGGCATTGACGCCGAGTGCCGGGAAAACGCCCCAGAGCAGCGCGATCCAGTAGGCCATCGGGGCCGCCAGGCGGTGGCCCAGTGGGCGGGGTTGCCACCAGGCCCAGAGCAGGTAGAGCGCCGGCAGGATCAGCCAGTACCAGCCGCCGAGCTGGAACCACCCGGCGAAGGCGGCGATGCCGCCGCCCAGCAGCACGGCGACCAGGGCGCCCAGGCGGAAGGGCCAGCGCGCCGTGATTTCCGGTAGGGCAACGGCCGTCAGGATGGCGAAAGGCACCAGCGAGCCGATCAGGTAGCGGTCGAAACTCTTGATCAGCAGGAAGGGCAGGAAAGTGGCGAGGAACCAGACCAGGGCGACGCGTCCGGCGCCATGTTCGCGGCGTAGCAGCCAGGCACCGACGGCAAAAACGAACACCCAAGGCAGGCCGATATTGAGCAGTCCGAGCACGATGCCGGGCGACAGGCTGAAGAACTGGCGCGATTCCAGTTCGTCGGCGAGCACCAGTTGCGCCGCCTCGGGGTAGAGCAGGCGGACGATGAAGAACCAGGGCAGGGCGAGCAGCGCCCACAGCAACGCGTGCGTCAGCAGGAGTTTCCAGTGCTGCTGCAGATCATTGAAACGCAGGCGGCCAGCAGCGAGCAGGCCGAGGCAGCCGCCGCCGAAAACCAGCGCGACGATGGGGCCCTTGGTCAGGAAGCCAGCGGCCAGCAGGAGCACTGCTGCGGTGCACCAGTAAAAACGGCGAAAATCCAGCCAGTTCAGGAAGCACCAGAAAGCGGCAGCCGACAATGCGGCTACCGGCACGTCGAGCATGAAACGCCGGCCTTCGGTGGCCAGACCGAGACAGCCGAGCAGGACGGCGCCGGCGATCCAGCCGGTTGCCGCCTTGCCGG
Organism: Azonexus sp.; assembly: GCA_041904995.1. GTDB lineage: Bacteria > Pseudomonadota > Gammaproteobacteria > Burkholderiales > Rhodocyclaceae > Azonexus. The sequence continues at coordinate 94,475 of JAYRMB010000009.1, read as the reverse complement.
ACAGGCGACGGGCGATGCCGGCGGTCGATACCACAAGCAGCGCGGCGAAGAGCACGGCGACAAGGCGGGCGCTGCTCAGCGAGATGCCAAAAAGTTCATAGCTCGTTCGGCCCAACCAGTAGAGCAGGGGCGGCTTGCGGATGCGCGGTGCGCCGTCGAGGAAGGGCACGAGCCAGTGGTCGCCCTCGATCATCTCCATGGGGGTGCGCAGGCCGAGAAAGAATTCATCCTTGCCGGTCAGGCCGGTGGCTTCCCAGATGCCCGGGATCAGCACGGCAAGCGCGAGCAGGAAGAGCAGCAGGCTCTGGCGGGCGGGAGTGAGGGAGGAGGGCATGGGGGCGGATTTTAACCCGCTTCGCGATAAATGCCGGGGGGCGATGGCGAGCAAAAATATCCGAACTAGGCCTGCCGGGATTTTTCAGTGCTTAAACCGCGTCAGTTCAGTAACTTGCCTTTGTGAATATTGATATCGTCATTTCCAATTAGGCGTTTGGATATATTGTTTGGTGAGTTTGATTTGGCTAGAATTTTTGCCAGATTAGTGCCGCCCCCCTTAACTCACTATGAAGCCCAAAGATTGCCGCCGTAAGTCCGACGAACGTCGTCAGCAAGATGCAGGTCCCCCCACCGGCTGGAAGGAGCGTCGTCGCGCCGTAGAGCGCCGATTGCCGGGGGTGGAAGAGGTGGAAATGAGCGAAAGCGAGTTTTTCGCCTTGCTGATGCGGAATCGGCAAAAACTTCGCGACTCAGACGACGATCTCGCGCCGCAAGGCAGTCCCGCCTGATTCGGCGGGTTCAGTACCACTCCAGCAAGGACACACCGACGCCGAAGTAGTTGGCGCGGTGGTTGTAGTCGATCATGCTTTCGCCGTAACCGGAAAACCACTGCAGGTGGCCGCGCAATTCGCCGGCGATGGGGAAGGCATAGTCGACCTGAACCGCGCCATGGCTGTTGCTGCCGCTGCGCAAACTGTGGCGCAACAACACAGAAAGCTGATGCTCTCCCCAGCGTTTTACCAAATGCAGGTCGCCACGGCCCAGGTAATTGGAGATGTCCGGATTGTCGTCCTGGCCGCCGGGTTCCTGGATGCGCCACCAGGGGCGCAGGCTCAGCGTCCAGTCGTTGTATTCCAGATCGGTCGACAGCATCAGGCGGTTCCAGCTACGCGATAGCGGCAGCGAGCGGCCATTCGACTGATGGTTGATCCCCAGTTTGACTGTGCGTCCGCGCCAGCCGGCGAGGTCGTAATCGGTACGCCAGAGCATCATCAATTCGGGTTCGTGATTCGTTTCCCGGAACGGGCGCGAGATGCCTGAAGTGTAAACCTGCCAACGCGAGGTTTGGGTATAGCCGAACCACAGGTCGCCGTTATTGCCGAACAGGTCTTCGGCCAGCTTGGTTTTCAGGCTGATCTGCAGCTTGGCTTCATCCGAGCGGATGCCCTGCGATTCGCTGACGGAATGTCCGGTGGCCGGGCTGTGCGGCGTTTGATTGACCGAGCTGGCGTGGAAGTAAGGCAGCAGATAGACCGGCTTGTACTGGCGAATGCGCAGGATGTGGCCCCGTTGTTCCGGGTCGAGTTCCCAGGCTTGGCCCAGGAGCGAGGCGGGCGTCGCTCGCTCGGTTAACGGCTGGTCTTCGGCGAAACTCTCTGTCGCAGCCTTGGCTGTTGCTTTGCCTGGGTCGGCCGCCTCAGGGGCAGTCGCCTTGTCGTAGCAGCGCAGACGTTCGGCATCCTCGGCGATGCTGCGGCAGGTGGCCAGATCACCAGCAGGTGCGCCATGCACCGAAGCACAGGTAACAAGGCTCGCAAAGAGCAATCCGGAGCGGAGCATGGCAGCGCGAAGTTTCATGGATGGAATGGTAGGCGATTTTTACTCGCCGACCGAAGCGGCGGGCTGGCGGCTTGCAGAGATTTACACCTGCCGTCGCCACCCTGACGTTCAGCGTCCCTTGTATTCTGGCTTGCGCTTTTGCATGAAGGCATCGATGCCTTCGCCGGCGTCCTCGCTCATCATGTTGCAGGCCATCACTTCGGCCGCGTAGTCGTAGGCGTCGACCAGGCCCATTTCCAGCTGCTTGTAGAACATGCCCTTGCCCATGCGCACGGCGACGGCGCTCTTGGCCAGGATGCTGCCAGCCAGGCGTTCGATTTCGGCATCGAGCGCATCGAGCGGAACGACTCGGTTGACCAGGCCCTTGGCCTTGGCTTCCATGGCGTCGATGAATTCGCCGGTGAGCAGCATTTCCAGAGCGGCCTTGCGTCCGAGATTGCGCGCCAGGCCGACCGCCGGGGTCGAGCAGAACAGCCCGACATTGATGCCGGAAACGGCGAATTTCGAGACATCCGCCGCCACCGCCAGATCGCACATCGACACCAGCTGGCAGCCGGCGGCCGTGGCGATGCCGTGAATGCGGGCGATGACCGGTTGCGGCATGCGCGTGATGGTCAGCATCAGTTCGCCGCACTGGCGGAACAGCGCCTGCATGTATTCCTTGCTGTGATTGGCCCGCATTTCCTTCAGGTCGTGGCCCGAGCAGAAGGCCTTGCCGGCGCCGGCAATCACCACGACGCGCACGGCTTCGTTGGCGGCGATGGCGTCGAGTTCAGCCTGCAACGCGCTCAGCAAATCCTTCGACAGCGAGTTGAAGGCGTTCGGGCGGTTCAGGGTCAGCGTGGTCAGGCCGTCGGCGCGGTCCTCGCGCAAAACGAGGGCTTCGGGGGTGGTCATGGCTTGTCTCCGTGTCTATGAATTATCGAAAGTCCAGGGGCATTCTACCTTCGGGCTGAGCCCAGGTTCCAGATCGCTATGCTTGCCCGAAGCTGTGTGACTTTTGGTACAGACCGCCGGTTTGGTCGTGCGGAGAATCCATTTCGCCGTATCCCTCTATTGATTACCAGGAGAAACGAATGGAAACCCTGCGTTATTTTCTCGATACCCACGACCGCAGCGAAGGCAGCTTTCCGCCCCAGTTGAGCCGGGACGAGTTCGAGGCCTTTTTTGCCCAATACCAAACCGCCTGCCGGGCGGAGGGGGTCATCCCCCTGCGTACCCACGTCGGTTTTGCCGAGGGACGTGCCTTCTGTCTCAATCTGGCGCCGGATGCCGACGCAGTGCGTCGTGCCCATGAGCGGGTGGGCTTGCCCTATGGGGAAATTACCGAAGTGGAGATGGCCAGCCCAAGCGATGCCTTCTTCCGTCGCCGCAGCTGATTGATCGCTCCTGGCGGGAGGCCGCTCCCGCCATCCTCCGACGAGGTTGCCCATGGAAAACGCGCTATTCGAAATCGGCTTGCCGGCCCTGTTGATCGGGGTGGCCGTATTGGCTTCGATGGTTCATCGTGAATTGGGGCCCTTCGCCGGCTTGAATGTCGCCGGGCGTTGGTTGCTGACCGGCGTGTTCGGCATGGGTTTCGTCGCGTTCGGCATCAAGATCGGCGTGGCCTTTGCCCTGGAACGCATGCCGGAACAGACCATCGCGCCTTTGCTGCGCTTGGCGCAGGCGCCGGCGCGTCAGGCCGACGGCGACGAAGCTTTCGTCAATCCGGCCCGCCCCCGCCTGGCGCGCTACGTCTGGGAGCCATTGCCCGAGCAGGCGCCGGAACCTTCCGATAACCCCGGTTCGCCAGCCAAGGTGGCCTTGGGCAAGCGGCTGTTCAATGAAACCAAACTTTCGGGTGACGGCACGCTGTCCTGCGCCAGTTGCCACGACCTCATGGGCCACGCCGGGGCCGATGCCAAATCCGTCGCGCAGGGGATCGCCGCGCAAGTCGGACAGCGCAATACGCCGACGGTCTGGAACGCCGCCTTCATGTCCCGCCTGTTTTGGGACGGACGGGCTGCCTCGCTCGAAGAGCAGGCGATGGGGCCGATCCTCAACCCGATCGAGATGGGCCTGCCGACGGCGGCCGAGGCCGAGCGCCGCTTGCGCAAGGACGCCACGTATCGTCGCGACTTCGCCCGCGCCTTTGGCGACGACAGTCCGATCAGCTTCGTCCGGATCGCCCAGGCGATCGCCGCCTACGAACGCACGCTGATTACGCCCGACGCGCCGTACGACCGTTTCGTGCGCGGCGACAGTGCGGCGCTGACGCCGGCGCAACTGCGCGGCATGGCCTTGTTCGAATCGGTCGGCTGCGTCCTCTGCCATCGTGGCCCCAGTTTCAGCGATGCCGGTCTGATCGGCGGCGAGGTGCCGCTGCGCCTCTTCCCGGCCAACGCGACATCCTACGAAAAGAAATACGATCTGCTGGTGAATGGCGAAGCTGGGGTGTGGCGTGTCGCCTCGCTGCGCAACGTGGCACTGACCGGGCCGTGGCTGCACAACGGTTCGGTCGATAAACTCGATGAAGTCGTGCGCATCATGGCCAGCGCCCAGCTTGGCCGCTCCGGCAAGCTCAATGCCTGGCTCAACGATGTCGGGCAACTCGGCAAGGCCGATCGCTCGCCGCTGGACGACCGACAGATCGCCGATCTGGTCGCTTTCCTCGAAGCCCTGAGCAGCGAACGACTGGTCGCCGAGCGACGCCAGCACGGCGGTTGAGGCGGGAAAAAACGGACTGCTGCGGTGCACGGTCAAAACAGGCAAAAAACCACCGATTCGGCGGTGAGCTCGCAGCGACAAAGATGGGCAAGGCTGCGCTACGAATCGCCACCGTCTCGGCTTGCCCAACGAATTCCACCGGCATTACACTGGCCGGCGACTGCGGCACAGCCTGTGCCGAGCGAGGGAGTGCGATGAAGGCCTGGCAAAGGGTCCGCCGATGATCGAATTGGAGCGTTACAGTCCGTTTTGCAGCCTGACGCCGCAAGGCAAGGGCCGGCTGCGCGACGGTCTGGTCAGCCGGCATGCCGCCTCGGCCGCGCCGCTGCTGCTCAAAGGGCAGGCCATTTCCGGCGCCTATTTTGTGCTGCAAGGTCGTTTGCGCGTCTATACCCTGGCCCCGAACGGCAGCGAGGCCACGCTGTATTTCATCGACGCCGGCGAAACCTGTGTCTTCGCGCTGAACAGCCTGTTCAACGACCTGCTCTATCCGGCCTGGGTGCAGGCGGAGACCGAGACGACCATCGCCTTCCTGCCGGGCCCGCTGTTCCGCCTGCTCTTCGCCGAAGAACCGGTGATCCGCGATCTGACCGTGCGCACCTTGTCCACCCTGGTCTTTCGCCTGATGGCCGAGCTGGAGGAGGTGCATTCCTTCAAACTGAACCAGCGCCTGGCCAATCTGTTGCTGACGCACGCCTCGTCAAGCGGCGTATTGCAAATGACGCAACAGCAGATGGCCTTCCACCTGGGAACAACGCGCGAGGTGGTGGCGCGCCTGCTGCGCGAGTTCGTCGCCCTCGGTTATGTCGAAACCCGGCGTGGCGTTTCGCTGATTCGCGATGTCTCTGGTTTGAGCGGGTTGCTCGCTCCGGCGTGAGCCGGAGGATCAAAGTAAGCAGGAAAGCGGGAACGGGAAGCCGCGTCGCGGTAAAATTCCGCCGATGAATTCGCCGCGCTACGTCCACCTCCGCCTCCATTCCGAATACTCAGTGACCGACGGCATCGTCCGTATCGGCGACGCGGTCAAGCGCGCGGCCGGCGACGGCATGCCGGCGATGGCGCTGACCGATCTGGCAAACCTGTTCGGGCTGGTCAAGTTCTACACCGGGGCGCGTGGCAAGGGGGTGAAGCCGATTGCCGGGGCGGATGTCTGGATCGCCAATGCGGATGCACCGGATGCTCCTTATCGCCTGTTGCTGCTGGTGCGCAACCGCGAGGGGTATCGCCAGCTGTGCGAATTGCTGACCAAGGCCTATGTGATCGAAGGCCGGCGCGACCGGGCTGAGATCCGCCGCGAGTGGTTTGCCGAGGTTGGTTGCGATGGACTGATTGCGCTCTCCGGGGCGCATCTGGGCGATGTTGGCGAGGCGCTGCTGAACGGCAATTTCGACCTGGCCGGCGAGCGGGCCCAGGCCTGGGAGGCGATCTTCCCCGGTGCCTTCTATCTCGAAGTACAGCGTTACGGGCAGCCGCAGCAGGAGGCGATGGTCCAGCAGACGGCCGATCTGGCCGGCGAAACCAGCATTCCGCTGGTGGCGACGCACCCGATCCAGTTCATGAACCGCGATGACTTCCAGGCGCACGAGGCGCGTGTCTGCATCGCCGAGGGCTATGTGCTGGGCGACCATCGGCGGCCGAAGATCTATACCGAGGAGCAGTACTTCAAGTCGCAGGACGAGATGGGCGAGCTGTTCGCCGACCTGCCGGAAGCGCTGGAAAACACGCTGGAAATCGCCAAGCGCTGCAATATCGAACTGACGCTGGGCAAGAACTTCCTGCCGCTCTTCCCGACACCGGACGGCATGTCGCTCGACGACTATCTGGTGCAGCAGGCCAAGGAAGGCCTGGAGGTCCGCCTGCAGGAGCTCTACCCGGACCCGGCGGTGCGCGAACAGCGTCGGCCCGAGTACGACGAGCGCCTGGAGTTCGAGTGCAAGACCATCCTGCAGATGGGCTTCCCCGGTTACTTCCTGATCGTGGCGGACTTCATCAACTGGGGCAAGCAGAACGGCGTGCCAGTCGGTCCCGGCCGGGGTTCCGGCGCAGGTTCGCTGGTTGCCTACTCGTTGCGCATCACCGACCTCGATCCGCTGGCCTATGCCCTGCTGTTCGAGCGCTTCCTGAACCCCGAGCGGGTGTCGATGCCCGACTTCGATATCGACTTCTGTCAGGACAACCGCTGGCGCGTCATCGAATACGTGCGCCAGCGCTACGGCGCCGAAGCGGTGTCGCAGATCGCCACCTTCGGCACGATGTCGTCGAAGGCGGTCATCCGCGACGTCGGCCGTGTGTTCGGCCTGCCGTATTCGATGTGCGACCGCATTTCCAAGCTCATCCCGATTGTCCAGAACAAGCCGGTCTCGCTGTCGGAGGCGCTGGAGCAGGAGCCGGCGCTGAAGGAGATGATGGCCGACGAGCAGGATGGCGAAACCATCCGCGAATTGTTCGACCTGGCGGGCCGGCTGGAAGACTTGACCCGTAACGTCGGCATGCACGCCGGCGGCGTGTTGATCGCACCGGGCAAGATCACCGATTTCTGCCCGATTTACCAGGCGACCGGTGCCGATGCTTCGCCGGTGTCGCAGTTCGACAAGGACGATGTCGAAAAGGCCGGCCTGGTGAAGTTCGACTTCCTCGGCCTGCGCAACCTGACGATTATCGAGCTGGCTGTCGAGTACATCCGCCGCATGACCGGCGAGAAGCTCGACCTGATGTCGCTCGGCTTCGACGACCCGGGTGCCTACCAGATCCTGAAGGACGCCAATACGACGGCGATCTTCCAGGTGGAATCGGAAGGCATGAAGAAGCTGCTGAAAAAGCTGGCGCCTGACCGTTTCGAAGACATCATCGCTGTGCTGGCGCTCTATCGTCCCGGCCCGCTCGGTTCGGGGATGGTGGACGACTTCATCCTGCGTAAGAAGGGCCAACAGGCCATCGACTATTTCCACCCGGACCTCACCGCCTGCCTGTCGCCGACCTACGGCGTCATCGTGTACCAGGAACAGGTGATGCAGATCTCGCAGATCATCGGCGGCTACACGCTCGGTGGTGCCGACATGCTGCGCCGGGCGATGGGCAAGAAGAAGCCCGAAGAAATGGCCAAGCACCGCGAGACCATCGCCGAGGGGGCCAAGAAGAACGGCTACGACCCGGCGCTGGCCGAGCAGCTGTTCGACCTGATGACCAAGTTCGCGGAATACGGCTTCAACAAGTCGCACACCGCCGCCTACGCCGTCGTCACCTACCACACGGCCTGGCTCAAGCGTTACCACTGCGCAGCCTTCATGGCGGCGACCCTGTCGTCCGACATGGACAACACCGACACGGTGAAGATCTTCTACGAAGACACCATCGCCAACAAGGTGAAGATGCTCGGGCCGGACGTGAATGCCTCGCAATACCGCTTCGAGCCGGTCGATCGCGAGACCATCCGCTACGGCCTGGGGGCGATCAAGGGCACCGGCGAACAGGCGGTCAACGTGATCCTCAAGGCGCGCCAGGAAGGCGGCCCGTTCAAGGATTTGTTCGACTTCTGCCAGCGCTGCGACAAGCGCCAGGTCAACCGCCGTACCATCGAGGCGCTGATCCGGGCTGGCGCCTTCGACAGTCTCGATACCAATCGACACAAGCTGCTCGCCTCGGTCGGCATCGCCATGGACTACGCCGAGCAGAAGGAACGCGATTCGCTGCAGACCAGCCTGTTCGACATCGCCGAAGTGGCCGAGGAGCACGCCCCGGAATACGTCAACGTGCGGCCGTGGGACGAAAAGATGCAGTTGATGGAAGAGAAGACGGCGCTCGGTTTCTTCTTTTCGGGTCACCCATACAACACCTGCAAGAAGGAGTTGTCGCGCTTCATCCGCCGGCCGCTCAATCGCCTCGAGCCGTCCAAGGAATTCACTTCGCTGGCCGGCATCGTGGTTGGCATCCGCACCCAGATGACGCGGCGCGGCAAGATGCTTTTCGTGCAGATCGACGACGGCACGGCCATGGTCGAGGTGTCGGTGTTCAACGAGTTGTTCGAGGCAGAGCGGCACAAGATCGTTACCGACGAGGTCTTAGTCATCGAGGGCAAGGTACGCTACGACGAATTTTCCGGCGGCAATGCCGTCGTCGCCGAGCGCCTGATGACTCTGGGCGAGGCGCGGGCCCGCTTCGCCAAGCATTTGCTGCTCAAGATGAACGGCAATTCCGATGCGCAGAAATTGAAATCGCTACTGACGCCATTCGCCCCCGGGCCGGCGCCGGTCATGATCCAGTATCGCAACGCCAGCGCCGAGTGCCAGTTGAAACTCGGCGACAGCTTGCGCGTGCGCCTCGACGACGCCTTGCTCGATGCACTCGGCACCTGGCTGCAGCCAGATAACGTCGAGATCGTCTATCAATGATTCAGCTCATCGATCAGGCGCTGCTCGCCGAAGTCAGTGCCGAGGCACAGGCGGCGCCGCGTCGACGCAAAAACCGCAATTTCCATCCGCGCGATGACTACCCCGGTCATCGCTTGCTCATCGCCATTGAGCCGGATTCCTATGTGATGCCGCACCGGCACCTCGACCCCAACAAGGACGAAACCATCGTCTGCCTGCGCGGCAAGCTGGGCATTCTCGTTTTTTTGCCAAATGGGGCAGTGCACCGCAGCAGTGTGCTGGAGGCAGGGGGCGCGACCCTGGGCGTCGATATTCCGCATGGCCTCTACCATTCGGTCGTCGCGCTGGAAACGGAAACAGTCTTTTTCGAGGCCAAGGCCGGCCCTTACGTCCCGCTTTCGCCAGAAGAAAAGGCGCCATGGGCGCCTTTGGAAGGAAGCGGCGAGGTGGCCGAATATCTGGCCGCCCTGCGGATGGAGTTTTCTTAAAGCACCGCTTCGCTCTTGAAGCCGATGCGCACGGCACCCCAGTGGCGACCGTTGATGGTGATCGGCATCGACAGGTCGCTCAGGATTTCGCCGGTATCGCGCACATAGGTCTGGAACAGCGAGGGCTTCTGGTTCTTGGCCAGCTTGAGGCCGACCGGGTCGTTGAAGATGCGCTTGTGCCGGCACTTGCCGAGGTCGACCGCCGGATCACCGGTCGGCGGGTTGGAGAACTGGCTGTTGTGTGCCGGGGCATAGCCGTTGGTATCGACGCACAGCGAGTAACTGAGTCCAGGAACCTGGCGTAGCAGGTCGTCGTACATGCGGGTCAGTTCGCTGTCGCACTGACCGTCGTAGGCGGTGGTGTAGCGCTTTGGATTCGAGCCCGGAATATCCTTGTAGGCCTGATCGAATACATTCACGCCGCGCTCCGCCAGGCGTTGCAGCACCCCGGCCACGTTGTCGCGGAAGGCGATGCAGTGGTCGTGCAGGCTATCGAACTTGCTGTTGCCGGTACGGAAGTCGGCCAGCGTGCATTGCAGATCCTCGGTCGATTCGCGCAGGGTCTTGGCCGACTCGATGCACTGCTTCATGCGCCCGGAAATCTCCACCGAGTGATCGCGAATCTCCTCGACTTCATGGTGGATGGACTCGTTGCTTTCGCGCAGGTTGTGGATGGCACCGGAAATGGTACTGAGTTGTTCGGTGGTCCGTTTGAATTCGGTGACCATGGTGGTCAGGTCGGCGGCCGAGGTTTCGATGTACTCGTTGGCGCGCGTCACTTCACCGACGATGGTTTGCGTCTTGGCAGAGGTATCGGAAACCAGGTTGATCATCGACTGGGTGTTCTGGCCGATGACCTGGGTTGCGGTTTTTACCTTTTCAGCCAGTTTGCGCACCTCGTCGGCGACCACCGCAAAACCCCGCCCGGCTTCGCCGGCCCGGGCAGCCTCGATGGCGGCGTTCAGGGCGAGCAGGTTGGTCTGATCGGAGATGTCGTTGATCAGCGAGACGATCTCGTTGATCTTCATCGAGCTGCTATGCAGTTCGGTCACCGTCGATGAGAAGTGCTCGATGTGCTCATTGGTCGAACGCATGGTGCTGGCGACGGTTTCCATCTGCTCCAGCGAACGTTGCGCCAGATCGAGGTTGTTCTGGGTCGATGCCTGGATGGCGTCGGCGTTCATGGCGACCTCGCCAACCGCCTGGTTTACCCGGTTGCTCGATTCGAATACGTCGCTGGCCAGTTCCTCCTGGCGGCGAACGGCGGCGTCCGTCAGGAGCACCAGGTGGTTCATGCGGGCGGCGTCGGTGGCGATGCTGACGCTGCCTTGACGGGCATGCGTGATCAGATCACGGACTCGCCCGAAAAATCGATTGATGTTGGCGGAAATGCGGCCTTCGATGTTGCCATTTGCACTGCCGATGTTGTGCGACAGATCGGCTTCGCCACTGGCGATGGCAGCCAGATCGCGGTCGAGCTTGTCGAGCGCCGCACTATTTCCAAACAGTCCCATGTATGTCTCCTGCTGTAGTTGTATTTGCCTCTGCGGTAGGGCTTGGCTGGGAAGCCCAAGAATCATACGCCGCTGGAAACAGGCTTGCCACTTTTGGTTATTGGCTTCTGGGGAACCGCTTCGCTGCTTGCCTGCAAATAACAAATATAAAAATACTTGCAAAAAATAATAATTGTGATAAAAATATACGAAAGTGAAGGAGGAAAGCATGTCAGCAAACCTGCAAATTCTGGTCGATAGCGTTAACGAGGGCTTGATGATCGTCAGCCCCGATGGGCTGGTACGCCTCGCGAACCGGGCTGCCTCAGCGCTGTTTCCTGTTGCCGTGGGCAGACGTTTGGCGGCCGAGGAGGTGATGGTGCAGGTGGCAGCGGCGGCGCGTGGTTATGTCCGCTTGCCCTTGGAGTTCGAGATTGATGCGCCGGCCAAGGGCGGGGTGCGCGATCGCCTGCATCTAAAGTTGATCGAATCGCCCTTGGGTGGCGGCTATCTGCTGATCATCCGTAACGTCAGCGAAGGCGCGCGTTACGAGAACATCGTCGCCAATTTCGCCAATCTGATCGCTGCCGAAGTCGAAGCGCCGATGAAGACCTTCTCGCACAAGCTGGGGCAACTGCTGGTCGATCTTGTGCCGGATGCCGAGAAGCGTGAAGCCATGGGCGAAGAGTCCACGGCAATCCTGCGTCAGGGCCAGGAAATCGTTGGCCAGATCAAACAACTGGCGACCTATGCCCAGGTTTTCTCCAAGGCTCCCTTGATTTCCACCGAGCGCATTCCGGTGATGGATCTGGTTTCCGCTTTGCTCGTTCGCGTTCGACCTTTGCTCGAAGCACGCGATATCAAGTTCCACATGTCGGGCCTGTCCGAAGAGCTCCCAGTGATCTACGGTAGCCGGGACTGGCTGGTCGAGGCCCTGTATGGCTATATCGAGCACATGGTGCGCAACTGCCGCCTCCGCTCCGATCTCGAATTGCTGGCCCGCCCTTATGGAAATTACGTGAGTCTGCAGATTCGCAATCACGGTCGCGGCTTGCCCAAGAATAACGACTCGAGGAGTTTCCTGCCCTTCGGCCATCTGGGCGCCGAGAAAGGCAAGGAAGGAGGACACAGCCTTGGTCTGGGTCTGGCCCTGTGCAAACAGATCGTCGAATTGCTCCACGGCAGCATGCGCTTGATCGACGAAGACGGCGACATCACAGCCTTCGTCATGGAAATGCCGGCCGGGGCTCCGCCCAGTGTCACCAATGCAAATCTCGATGCCGAACAGGCACGCCGCTATGCGGAAGACCTGACTCGGCTGATGCAACGTCAACGCAAGGTTCAATCGTAGAAAGAGGGAACATCATGAGCGAAAGAAAAGTGATTCTGGTCGTCGAAGATCAGGCCGATATCCGGACGCTGATCCGCATGACACTGGAGCTTGGCGATTCCGAAATCCACGAAGCCGACAATGGCGAGGCCGGGTGGCACATGATCAAGGCCTTGCGTCCCGATCTCGTGCTGCTCGACGTAATGATGCCGGGTAGCCTGGACGGCTACCAGGTCTGCCAGAAGGTGAAACAGGAGCCAAGCTTGCGCCATACGCCGGTCATTCTGCTGACCGCACGCGGCCAACGCTCCGATTTCGAAATGGGCCGAGCCGCCGGGGCTGATGCTTACCTGACGAAGCCGTTCAGCCCGCTTGAACTGATCGATACCGTCGATAGTCACCTGGCCAAAAGCCAAGCGAACGTTGCCTGATCATGAGTCGCCACTACGTCCTCGTTTCGTTGCTCTTCGTCTGGCTGACCTTGGGCGAGTCGCATGCCGCATCTTCCATCGTTCGCGTCGGACTGGATCTGGAGATAGGCGATGTCAGCAGTACGTCGGACGAAGCGATACGTCTTGGTGCCGAGCAGGCGATCGATGAGATCAATCGAGCCGGTGGCGTACTCAACGGACGTCAGCTGGAATTGGTCATCCGCGACAACCGTTCGGTGCCGGCGCGTGGCGTGGCGAACCTGCGTGAATTTGCCGATATGCCAGAGCTGGTCGCGGTAATGACCGGAAAATTCAGTCCGGTGGCATTGGAGCAGGTACGTGCGCTTCCCGAATCGCGTGTCGTTTTGCTGGACCCATGGGCGGCGGCGGATGGGATCGTGAATAACGGGCAAACCCCGAACTGGGCCTTTCGCTTGTCCCTGTCGGACAGCATGGCGGTCGGGGCGGTGCTGCGCCAGGCTCGTCGGGATGGGGTCCGTCGTTTGGGCGTGCTGTTGCCAAATATTGCCTGGGGAAGAAGCAATCATGATGCGCTGAAAGCCATGGCACCAAAGCATGGCATTACCCTGAGTGCCGTCGAGTGGTACAACTGGGGAGGCGATGCCAGTTTGATGCAGCACTATCTGAGCTTGCGCCAAGCCGGGGCACAAGCGGTGTTTCTGGTGGCCAATGAGCGTGAAGGCGCCTTCTTCGTACGAGAGCTGGCCAAGCTGCCAAGTTCACAACGCCTGCCCGTGATCAGCCACTGGGGAATTACCGGCGGCGATTTTCCGAAAATGTGTGGCGATGCGCTGGATAAGGTGGATTTGCGCGTTGTCCAGACCTATGCGTTCAGTCTGGCTCGTAACGAACGTGCCAGAAGGCTGGCGGCGACCGCGCAGCATCGATTTTCAGTGGATCATCCAGACAGCATTCCGTCGCCGGTCGGTATCGCCCACGCCTACGATCTGATTCATCTGCTTGCCCGAGCAATCAATCAGGCAGGCAGTGCGGATCGCTTGGCGGTACGCGATGCACTTGAAAAATTGCCGATGTACGACGGTGTGGTGAAACGCTATGGCGCACCATTTTCACCGCAGCGCCACGAGGCCCTGGGTGAAACCGATCTGTTCTTTGCCCGTTACGGAGCGGGTGGACGCTTGAGTCCAGTCGGCAAACCCTGAGAGGTGACAAATGGCACAGGTGAAAGAATCGTTGACCGCCTTTCTGCAGCGCCTGCGGGCATGGTACGAAGGGAGCCTGATCAACCGCGTCGCGATCAAGGCGCAGGCGTTGATGTGCACCATCCTGCTCTTTATCGCCTTGATCATCTGGCCCTTGGTCTTTTCCCTGGTTCAGGAAGCCGTCAGCGAGCGCCTGGGGGCGACGGCGACCTTGAGCGCTCAGCGCCTGCAGTCGGAGGTCGACCGCATCATGCAGGACATGGAGGGATTGGCGCGTCGTTCCCTGGTGGCCAATGCGCTGGCCGATTCGATCAGCGGCAATGCCTACCTGCGTCCTTTCCTCGTTGAGTTTCGTCAGTCCTTTGCCGATCTGGAGGCAGTATCTCTGGTCGATGGCTTGGGGCAGGTCGTTGCTTCTTCCGATCCCATGCCAAAGTTTCGATCCTCGACCTTGCAGCGGGCGATGGCGCAGGAAAAGGCAGTTTTCGAACTTGAGGTCGAAGCTGGAAAGGCCGTGCTGCACATGGCTTACCCGGTCGGCTATCTGGCGACGGGCCGGACCGAGGGGATCATCGTCTCTGAGCTCAACCTGTCTGCCCTGGCCAAGCGCCATATCGATGTGGCGACCAGCGAAGACAAGCTGCCGCGTGCGCTCGTTCTGAGCGATGGAGCGGGGCGCGTGATCTTCCGCAGCGGCGAGTTTCTGGAGGGCGAGGTGTTGCCGGTCGAGCGAGCCATCGGCGGTCGCTTGGCCGACTCCGGACAGCCCCTGACACTTACCGTCAGTGCGGCGAAGAGCGCGGCCTATGCGCCGATGCTGCGTATTACGCTGGCGATGGTGTTGATTGCCTTTTTTGCCATTGTCGTAGTGATGATCATGACGCGGAAAATTTCGCAAAACATCATCGCTCCCTTGGGCGAAATGAGCCATCGCGCGATGGAAATCGCCGGTGCCGGGCCCTCGGAACTCCGGGAATTGCCAGTCAGAAGAACTGACGAGATCGGCTGGATGGGCACCGCATTCAACGAGATGGTGTATTCGCTGCGCAATGTCTATGCCTCGCAAGAGAACGAAGTGCAACGCCGGACCGACGAGCTTGCCGAAGCACGCGAACGCCTGGCCGGCGTGCTGGCCAATATCGACGATGTGGTCTACAGCACCTCTCCCGATTTTCAGGTACTCGAATACATCAGCCCGGCGGCGGCGAAGGTTTTCGGATGCACGCCGGAGCAATTCATCACCGACCGCGGCCTTATTTACTCGATGATCCAGCACGAGGATCGAAGCGTGCTCGTCCAGGCACGCAGTACTCTCGCCTCCGCCAAAACGGCCGAAGTGCGTTATCGCGTACGGCGTGCCGATGGTGCAGTACGCTGGGTGCTTGATCGCTTCCACCTGGTGTTGGACGAAAACGGCTACCCCTTGCGGGTCAGCGGCATCATCCGCGACGTGACGGCAATGGCCGAGGCCGAGGCCTCGTTACGCTTGCGCGAACGAGCACTGGCGTCGAGTTCCTGCGGCGTTGTGATCAGCGATATGCGACTGCCGGGCCAGCCTATCCTTTATGTCAATCAGGCGTTCGAGGACATTACCGGCTACAGCGCTGCTGAAGTGATGGGGCGCAATTGTTCATTGCTGCAAGGGGTGGAAGGGAGCGATCAGGATGCGGTGAACGAAGTTCGTCAGGCGATTTCGACCGGCCGGAGTTGCAAGGTGGTTCTGCGCAATTACCGCAAGAATGGGGAGGCCTTCTGGAACGAGCTGCAGCTGTCGCCTTTGGCCGATGAGCAGGGGGTGGTGACGCACTACATCGGTATCCAGAACGACATCACCCCCAATATTTCCGCGACGAAGGCGCTGGTGGAAAGCGAGCAACGCCTGGCCTTGACCATCGATGCGCTGCATGAAGGCGTGTGGGATTGGAACGTGACTGAGGATCTGTTGTTTACCAGTCCATCGTGGTTTGCCATTCTTGGCCTTGATGCTGCAGCGGCGACCACAGTTCAAGGTTTGGCCAAGTTCATGCGCTTCCTGCCCGAGGATTGGCAAGGGCGCTTCAGGGAAGAGCTCGATGCGCACATGCAGGGGCAGGATAACGAGTTCTTCTTCGAGCATCAGATGCTGCATGCCGACGGAAAACGCATCTGGGTGGCCAACCACGGGCGCGTGGTCGAACGTGATGCTGAGGGCAATCCTCTGCGCATGGTCGGCACCATCGTCGATATTTCCCAGCGCATCGAGTCGGCACAACAGATCATCGGATTGATGCGTCAGCTCGATGCGATATTCACCTTGAGTCCGGACGGCTTTGCCTACTTTGACGGTGACGGGCGTCTGTCCTTCGTCAATCCGGCATTCGAGCGCATGACCGGGGTCCAGTCGGGCATGGTATCCGGTCTGTCGCTGGTCGAATTCAGCAACTGCCTGCAAGGGCGGGCAGACCCGATGCAGGCTTTCCCGGCCAACTCCGGTGACGGTATGCCTTTCGATCAGGAAGGTCAGCTGCTCCATCTGTTGCAACCGACTCGGCGGGTGCTGCTGGTGAGTCGGCGGGCTAGCGGGGATGGTGGTGCCTCGGTCGTTTATCTACGCGACGTTACGCGCGAAACCGAGGTTGACCGGATGAAGAGCGAATTCCTGACGACGGCGGCTCACGAATTGCGTACGCCGATGGCGAGCATCATGGGCTTTGCCGAGTTATTGATGATGCGCGAATTCAGCCCGGAACGGACGCGCGACATGCTGAGTACCGTGCATCGCCAGGCCAGGCGACTGACCGACCTGATCAATGAATTGCTCGATCTGGCCCGGATCGAGGCCCGCCAGGGCAAGGATTTCAAGCTGGAGCACCGCTCCGTGGTGCCGGTCGTACAGGATGCGGTGGCGGCTTTGCATATCGACGGTGATCGTTCGCGCATGCAGCTCCACTTGCCTGAAGTTTCGCCGGAACTGAACATCGATCCGGCAAAGTTGCAGCAGGCGGTGATCAACCTGCTGTCGAATGCCTATAAATATTCGCCAAACGGTGGGGCCATCGATATTTCGGTGCTCAGTCGGGAGGGTGGCGGCAAGTCCGAGGTAGGGATTGTCGTCCGCGATCATGGCATCGGGATGACGCCGGAGCAGACGGAACGCGTATTCGAACGCTTCTTTAGGGCGGACCCCTCGGGGAATATTCCGGGGACAGGACTCGGTATGTCCCTGGTCAAGGAAATCATGGATGCGCACGGCGGGCGGGTTGAGGTCGGCAGTGTCTATGGCGATGGCACGACCGTCAGCTTGTGGCTCCCCCTGCATGCCGAAGTCAAAGCCAGTGACGAGATCGCCGAGACCAACATTGGCGCGGCCCATGGCGAGCTGACGCTCTGGTTGCCAACGACAGAGCTTGAAAGCAGTCAGCAACTTCATTGATGGAGGAAGAAAAGATGGAACAGCGCTTGATCGGTCGGATACAAGGCTCAGGGGAGGTCGTTGAGCAAGAGGTTACGCTGGATGATTCGAATCTGATTACGCTTCCGGAAATTCCTTCGGTTCCAGGCGTTCTCGAGCGATTGCGCCAGCTGGAGGCTGAGCGCAAAGCAGCGTTCAATCAAATGCATCGGATGGTTGCCGATCTGGGCAGTTTGATGAACTCCAAGGAGCGTCATCACGTTATGGATGCACAAGGCAGGCTTGAAGGCTTGTATCGCTTGGCCAAGGTCGCCGAGTTTCGAGCCGGAGGAACGGAGGCCAAGATTCTGCGAGTCGGGGTCATGGGCGCGATGCTCGCCAGTCAGCTGGGATACGACGATGCTTACTGCGATGAACTGCAGTGGGCACTGCCTATCATGGATCTGGGGGAAATCGCCTTGCCGGATCGACTATGGGAAACACCGGGTTGGACGGGCGAGCAGAGGAGCACCATGCAGGCCCATTGCACGTTTGGTCATGAAATGCTGACCGGTAGCAGTGTTCAGGAAATGCGCTTGGCGGCCGAAATTGCCTTGAGCCATCATGAGCGCTGCGACGGATTGGGGTACCCCAAGGGCCTGGCTGGAACGGCAATTCCGATGGCGGGAAGAATCGCTGCCGTGATCGATTGTTTCGACGCGTGTTCCTGTCCGCGGCCCTATCGCGGAGCGATGTCGCTGCAGGTGGCGATGCAGGTTTTACAGGACCAGCGTGGCAAGGCTTTTGATCCGGTAGTGGTCGATGCTTTCAAGCAAATCGAGAAGCCGATCTTTGTGGTGCGCTGGCTACTGGATGACGAGAACTGCCACCCCGAACTAGAGGCATATCTCGGAAGGGCGCCAGAAGCCGGGTTCTGGCGCCGTTTCGTCTGATTTTCCGGCTTGCTCAGACCGGACGTTGACGCGCCGAGAGGCGACCGAGAATGAAGCCTTTCAGTTCGTGGAACGGGATGGGCTTGCCGAAGACCGTGATATCAGTGGGCAAACCACGTTCGGCGATTTCCTGGCGGTCGATGGCGCTGACCACGATGATGTCCATGCGAGCAAGATCCGGGTTCTGGCGCAGCTGACGGATCATCTCGAAACCGTCCATGCCCGGCATCATCAGGTCGGCGATCATGATGTTCGGCACACGCTGACCGACTTGCAGCAGGCCGTCGAAGCCGTTACCCACGATGCGCAGTTTGAGCGGTAGTTGCCAGCTCTCCATGGTCATCCGATAGAGCGTCTGCAGCGTCGGGTCGTCCTCGGCGATCAGGACGTCGAGCGGCACGTTGCCATCTTGTGTGCTCGGCATCATGGCGCGACGACGGGCGAGCAGTGCTTCGACGGAGGTGAGCGGGATGCGGCGGTGGCCGCCGGCAGTCTTCCAGGCTTCGAGTGCGCCACTCTCCACCATGTTTTGGACGGTGCCAAGCGAAACGCCCAAACGCAAAGCGGCTTGTCGGGTGCTGAGATATTCGGTGTCTGCCATAGTCGTTGTCAGATTTGGAAATTGCAAATTCTCTAAATTCTATCCCTAAACGGGAATGAATTGCGATAGTGGTTGCGAAAAAAAACCCGATGTCTTAACAAAAAACATCGGGTTGATTTGTGACATCCGCCGCAGCGGATGAAAAAATCAGAGCTTCTTGGCGTTCTTGGCCAGGTAGGCGGCGACACCTTCGGTCGAAGCGACCATGCCGGGCTTGCCCTTGTTCCAGCCGGCCGGGCAGACTTCACCGTGCTCTTCGAAGAATTGCAGGGCGTCGACCATGCGCAGCATTTCGTCGATGTTGCGGCCCAGCGGCAGCATGTTGACGACCTGATGCATGACTACGCCGTTCTTGTCGATCAGGAAGGAACCGCGCAGCGCAACGCCGGCGGCTTCGAGTTCGACGTCGTAAGCGCGGCAGATTTCGTGCTTGACGTCAGCAACCAGCGGGTAGCCGACCGGGCCGATGCCGCCTTCCTTGACCGGGGTGTTCTTCCAGGCCAGGTGGGTGAATTGGGAGTCGATCGAGACACCGACGACTTCGACGCCGCGCTGCTTGAATTCTTCCAGGCGATGGTCGAAGGCGATCAGTTCGGACGGGCAGACGAAGGTGAAGTCGAGCGGATAGAAGAAGAGGACAACCGGCTTGCCCTTGAACTGGGAGAGCTTCAGTTCCTTGATTTCGTTGTTGCCATAGACAGCGGTGGCGGTGAAATCCGGGGCTTGCTTGCCGACGAGAACGGCCATGGTGAACTCCTTGTAATGGATGGGTTGGGGAAACAATCAATGTAGCGGTGAGGCACGGTGCTGTCAAACAGCGCAGCGTCATTGGCAAAGGGCTAAGAATGGCTTGCCTACGTGGCCTTGCGCGCTGGCATAATCATGCGATCAATAACGAACCGGCATTAAGCCGGCGGAGGGGTTGGGGGTGCTCAAGCTACTCGTCTTCATGCCGGTACTGGGGGCCGGTGTGGTGGCGTTGCTGCCTGGTGGGCGGCCCTTGTGGCTATGGCGGACGGCCTTGGGCTTTGCCCTGGTCGCGTTGGGTCATGCCCTGTGGCTGACGGCGCATTTCGATCCGGACGGGCCGGCCGTGCAACTATTCGAAAGCCAGCCGTGGAACGCCCGCCTTGGCTCGCATTTCGCCCTCGGCATCGACGGTATCTCGCTGGCCATGGTTTTGCTGGCCGCCTTGCTCAGTCTGGTCGCCGTCCTCGTGTCGCGCCGCATGGTCGACGGGGCCAAGCTCTATTTCGTTCTTGTCCTGTTGCTCGAGTCGGCCATGTTTGGCGTGTTCACGGCACGCGACTGGTCGCTGTTTTACGTTTTCTGGGAAGCGACGCTGATTCCGTTGTTCTTCCTGATCGACCGCCTCGGTGGCCATAACCGCCAACGGGCGGCGCTCAATTTCTTTCTGTATACCCTGGGCGGCTCGGTTTTCATGCTGGTGGCGCTGCTCTTCCTGTACGACGCGGCGCCCGGCCACAGCTTTGCGATGAGCGATATGGCGGCCGGCGGGCGCGAGTTGCCGTTGAACATGCAGTTGCTGATCTTCGCCGGTTTTTTCATCGGCTTCGGCGTCAAGATGCCCGTTTTTCCGCTGCACGGCTGGCTGCCGCTGGCCCACGTCGAGGCGCCGAGCCCGGTCTCCATCCTGCTTTCCGGCATCCTGCTGAAGATGGGGGCCTATGGCCTGATCCGTGTCGTCGATACCCTGCCGGCAGCGCTGCTCGCGGTGCAACCGGCGCTGGCCGTGCTGGCGCTGGTCAGCCTGCTCTACGGTGCGGTGCTGGCCTGGCGCCAGCAGGATTTGAAGGCGATGGTCGCCTATTCGTCGATTTCGCATATGGGCCTGGTGCTGCTCGGTATCGCAACCTTGAACGTCGTCGGCCTGACCGGGGCCGTCGTGCAGATGGTGGCGCACGGCCTGAGCGCCGGCATTCTCTTCCTGGTGGTCGGATTGCTCTACCAGAGGACGCACAGCCGTGATCTCGCCGATTACGGTTCGCTGCTCGGCGTGGCGCCGCGTTTCGCCTTTTTCGTCGCTTTCGGCCTGCTGGCGGCCATCGGTCTGCCCGGTTCGGCCGGCTTCATCGCCGAGTTGCATGTACTGGTCGGCGCTTGGGTGGTTTGGCAGGGCTGGGTGGTGCTGCTTGGTCTTGCCATGCTGATCGGCGCTGCCTATGGCCTGCGCGTCATCGGTCGCCTGTGCCAGAAGGGTGAGACCATGACGCTGACTGACATGACGCGGACCGAGACGGTCACGGCCGGTCTGCTGGCTGCAGCCATCCTGGCGCTCGGCGTGTGGCCGGCACCTTTGCTCGAACTGGTCGCCGGCAGCGTCGGCCAACTCGGTCGTTTGTTCGGGGGCTGAGGTGGACGAACGCGAACTGTCCCTGCGCGAACGCCTGGCCCACTGGGTCGGGCATCTGACCCATGTTTTGCCGGCGCAGGCGCCGATTCGCGATTTCGTCCATCACAATACCCTGCATGGCTTTCAGCATCTGCCGTTTGCCGACGCGCTGGCTGCCGCCCATGCTTTGACCGGGGCGGGCACCTACTGGCCGGAACAGCGTTTCCGCGACTGCCTGGCGCGGGGGCGTGTGAGTCGGGACGATCTGGCCGCCGCCTTGGCCGAGTCCGGCCTCGCCGGGCTGGATGAACTGGTGGCCGGCCTGGCGCGGCGCGACGTCTTGCTGGTCAGCCTGGTCGTCGGCAACGAGCGGCCGGATGCCAGCCGACTCGCCTGGCTTCACGCCGAGGGTGGCTTGGCCGACGACCCGGTTTTTGCCCATTTTGCCCGGTGCACCGCAGCAGTCGCCGCTGGTGGCGAAAACGACTGGCGTTCGGCGGCCAGCCAGCGCTGGACGGCGCTTTGTGCCAAGGTGGGGCAGGCATGGACCTGGCGCAGCCTGCTGGAACACCTGAGCGGCGAGGACGTGCTGGAAAAGGTGCGCAGCATCCTGCAGCGCCACCTCGCCGCCCATCTCGATCTCGGCCTGGCCGCCTGGCGCAATCCGCGCCGCAGCGCCGGCTTTTACGCTGCCTGGAAGGCGAGTGCCGGGCTGGATGTGCAGTGGGAACTCGACGAACTGCCGAATGTACGCGACGAAATCCTGCATCTGCCGGACGACCCGCTCGCCGTTCTGGCCGAAGAATTGCCGCGTCTGGTACCGGAGGCGTTGTGGCACGGCTATCTTGAACGCCTGGCGCTGGAGTTGCCGGGGTGGTCCGGCATGTTCCTGTGGCGGGACCGCAATCCGGGGCGCGGCGACGGCACGCCGGTGGCCATGGCCGACTACCTCGCGGTGCGCGTGCTGCTCGAACGGCTGCTCTGCGACGATCTGGTGCGCCGCTTGACCGGCGCGCCCATGGACCTGAGCGAACTGCAGGCGCATTACGGCGAGCACCTGGCCGAATTCTTCGTGCGCGATGCCTGGCGGCAAGGCGGACTGGCGGAGCAGGAAGCGCATCGCGCTGCCGGGCTGATCCACGGCGGCGAGAAAGCGGGTTTGGCTGTGTGGACGGCCTTGGCCGAGCGTATTGCCGGGCAGGCTACGGAGAGCGCGGTACTGGCCGACGCCTGGCGACTGACGGCCTTGAGTCGCGAGCTACCCTGGGGGGAGGCGGATACCGTGCGTCTTGAGCCGGCCACGGCAGTGCAGTTGCTGGCTTGCGCCGATAGCCTGAGTGCCTTGCAGCGCGGCCAGATCTGGCTGGAAGCCTACGAGCGCCATTACCGCGAGCAGATATTCGGGGCGCTGATCGCCAATCGACGCCCGGCGCCACCGCCCTTGCCATCGGCCCAGGTGGTGATGTGCATGGACGATCGCGAGGAGGGCACGCGCCGGCATCTCGAGGAAATCGCGCCGAGCGTACACACCTACGGCGCGGCCGGCTTCTTCGGCGTGGCCATGTACTGGCAGGGCATCGACGATGCCAAACGCACGGCGCTGTGCCCGGTGGTCGTGCAGCCGCGCCATCTGCTGCGCGAACGCGAGATTGCCGGCGAGGAGAAGGCGCGGGTCCGCCACGCCATCCGCCGCGAGCGCCGCCTGCGCTGGCGCGAGGCGCTGTATCAGAAGACGCGACGCACGCTGTTCGGCGGCACCGCCTTCAGCTTGCTTGCCGGCCTGCCGGCGCTGGGCGCCCTGGCGGCGGCCAGCCTCAATCCAGCCGTTTTCGGCGAAACCTTGCAGCGCTGGCGCGAACGGCACGACGGCCGGGTCGATAGCACAGTGGCGTTGACTGCGCCGGAGGCCAGCGATGCCACTCCTGAGTCGCCGCAACTTGGCTTCACCGATGCCGAGCAGATCCACCGCGTCGAGGGCTTCTTGCGCACCATCGGCCTGACGGCCGGTTTCGCGCCCCTGGTCCTGATGTTCGGGCACGGTTCGAGCAGCCGCAACAATCCGCACTTGTCGGCCTATGACTGCGGCGCCTGTTCCGGCCGGCACGGCGGGCCGAATGCGCGGGTTTTCGCGGCCATGGCCAATCGCGCTGAAGTGCGAGCCGGGTTGGCGGCACGCGGTGTTGTCATTCCCGATAGCACCTGGTTCGTCGCCGCCGAGCACAACACTTGCGACGACGGCGTCGAGTGGTACGACCTCGATACCGTGCCGGACCGCTTCCAGGCTGCTTTGGACACGCTGGTCGGACAAGTCGCCGAAGCCTGTCGGGCGCATGCCGCCGAGCGCTGCCGTCGGCTGGCCTCGGCGCCGCCGCGGCTGTCGCCCTGGCAAGGGCGGCGCCATGTGACCGGTCGGGCGCACGACATTTCGCAGGCGCGGCCGGAACTCGGCCACGCCACCAATGCCGCCGCCTTCATCGGCCGCCGCTCGATGAGCCGAGGGCTTTTCCTCGATCGGCGCGTTTTCCTGATTTCCTACGATCCGACTGACGACATCGACGGCCAGATCGTCGAGAGCATCCTGCTGGCAGCCGGCCCGGTCGGTGCCGGCATCAGCCTCGAATACTATTTTTCGACGGTGGATAACGAGCGCTTCGGCTGCGGTTCCAAGATCACCCACAACCTGACCGGGTTGTTCGGCGTCATGGAAGGGGCGGATTCCGACCTGCGCACCGGCCTGCCCTTGCAGATGGTCGAAATCCACGAGCCAATGCGCCTGCTCGTCGTCGTCGAGCAGGAGCCCGAGCTGCTGAATGCCATCGTGCAGCGCCAGCCGGCCTTGCGCGGACTGATCGACAACGGCTGGATCGTTTTTGCCTCTCAGAGCCCGTGCACCGCAGCAGTGCAGCTTTATCGTCCCGGCCGCGGTTGGCAGCCCTGGGCAGGCGAAGCCGTGCTGCCGCAAGTAGCGCGTGCGGTCGACTGGTTCGCCGGCGAGAGCGAGGCGCTGCCGCCAGCGCAATTGTTGGGAGGTGTCGCATGACTGCCCTGCTGGCCCGCCTGCCGGACTGGGTCTGGCTGGTGCCCGTAATGCCGCTGCTGGCGGTCATCGCCAACGCCGCCCGCGTGCTGCTCGGCCGGGCGCAAGGCGATGCCGCCGAGCCGCTGACCGTGCGCCTGACCACGCTGGCCACTTTCGCCAGTTTCGTGCTCTTGCTCGCCATCGATGCCGTTGCATTGTGGCGTGGCTGGTCAGGACATCGCGTCGCCGCCGTCTGGTTCGGCACGGCCGAGTGGCAGGCAAGCTTCTCCTTCCTGCTCGATGCCGTGTCGCTGCCCATCGCCACGGTGACGGCGCTGATCGGCTGGCTGGTGGCGCGCTTTTCGGCCAACTACCTGCATCGCGAGGCGGGCTTCCATCGCTTCTACATCGTGCTCGGCTTCTTCATCGCTGGTATCGAACTGGTGCTGCTGGCCGGCAACGGGCTGCTCTGCTTTGTCGGCTGGGAAATGTGCGGCGTCGCTTCCTTCCTGCTCATCGGCTACGCCTGGCAACGCCCGGTGGCGACTGGCAACGCCCTGTACGCCTTCGTCACCAACCGGGTTGGCGATGCCGGGTTACTGTTCTCGCTGGGCCTCAGCGTAGCCTGGGTCGGTAGTTTCGAATGGCCGGTGCTGGCCGGCGGGGCGCACCTGTCGATGGTCGAGGCGCGCATCCTGGCGCTGGGTTTCGTCGCCGCCGCCCTGGTCAAGTCGGCGCAGGCGCCGTTTACCCCGTGGATCACGCGGGCACTCGAAGGCCCGACGCCATCCTCGGCCATTTTCTACGGTGCGGTGCTGATCCATGCCGGCGTTTACTTGATGTTGCGTCTTTTCCCATTGCTTAGCCAGGTGCCTGATGTCATGGCCGGGTTGGTCGTCGTCGGCGTGCTGACCGCGCTTTACGCCTGGCTGTGCGGCCTGGTCCAGACCGACGTGAAATCGGCGCTGATTCACGGCACGGTGACGCAGGTGGCTCTGATGTTCGTCGAGATCGGCCTGGGCTGGACCACGCTGGCGACCATCCACCTCTGCCTGCACGCCGGCTGGCGGGCCTGGCAGTTCCTGCTGGCACCGTCCTGGCTGATGCTGACGCGCGACCGGCCGGAGCCGCCGCCGGCCTGGCTGGTCAATAACCAATGGTTGTATACGGCGGCCCTGCAGCGTTTCTGGCTCGACCGGTTGGCGGTGATCCTGTTCGTCCTGCCGACCGAAGCCATTGCCCGCGACGTGCGCAGCTTCGAGCAGCATTTCGTCGATCCGCTGATCGGGCGGCCGGGCGAAGGGGGGGCGGTCGATGCGCAGCGCCCGCTGGTTCAGGCCGACGGCTTGCCGGGGCGCGCCCTGGCGCAGTTGGCCGACCTGCTGCAGCGCCTGGAAAACCGCCTGCTGCTGCGCGGGCGCGGCGGCAGTGCCGAGCGCCTGATGCGGCAAGCCGGCAGTTATCTGCATACGCTGGAAAACCTGCTGGAACAGCCGCGCTACCTGATGATGGCGGTGATGGCGACTTTCGTGGTGATTCTGTAATGGGCGGCTTGAGCGAAATCTTCTGGCAAACGCAGACGGGGCTGCCGCTGCTGGCCATGCTGCAACTCTGGCCGTTGCTCGGCGCGGCCGTGGTTTTTGCGTTGCGCGAGCGGTCCACCGCAGTCGTCGTCGGCAAGATCGTCTCCGGCGGCGAATTGCTGCTGGCCATCTGGACGGTAACCCGTCTCGACCCGACCCTGGCCGCGCTGCAATTGGCCGAGCGACTCTCGCTACTGGCTTATCACGTGGCGGTCGACGGCCTCAGCATGGTCTTCGTGCTGGTGGCCGCCTTGCTCACCTTCCTGATGACGCTGTACGGCATGAGTCGCGGCATGATCTCGCCGGGCCGCCTGTTCTCGGTGTTGTTAATCGCCGAGGCGGGCTTGGTCGGCATGCTGGTCACGGTCAATATCGCCTGGTTTGCCTTCTATTCCGGCCTGGAGCTGTGGGCGGTGGTCTACCTGCTGCGGCGCTGGGCGACCTCGCGCGCGGAAGTGCAGGCGCTGTCGCGTTTTGTTCAGTATCAGGGATTCGGCTGGGCCTTGTTCGCGGCCGGCTGCGTCGTGCTCGGCTGGGGCCACGCCGATGCCACTGGCGGGCGCTGGAGTTTCGACCTGTTCGACCTGACCGGGGCGCTACCGGTCGGCAAGTTCCAGACAGCAGCCTTCTACCTGTTGTTTTACGGCCTGGCCGTGCGCACGCCGCTCTTTCCGCTGCACGGCTGGTTGCCCAACATGGCCCAGCACGGCTTGATCGCGGTCGGGCCGGCGCTGATGGTGGGCGTCAAGGTTGGCATCTACGGCATGTTGCGTTTCGTGCTGCCGCTGACACCGGCGGCGGTGCAGACCTGGCAGCCCTACGTCGTCGGCTTCGCCATGGCGGGCGTCTTCTTCACCGCAGCGCTGGCCTTCCAGCAGACCAATCTGCGCCGGCTGCTCGCCTTCGCCGTGGTCAGCCACACCAGCCTGCTGGTCATCGGGTTGTTCAGCCTGCACGAGGCGGGTATCCAGGGGACGGTGCTGCTGGCCGCCAACTTCGGGTTGGCGGTGACCGGCATGTGGTTCATCGTCGGCTTTGTTTTCCGCCGGACCGGTACCACCGAGCTGGGCGAGCTGTCCGGTCTGTTCGAGCGCATTCCCTTCCTGGCCATCGCCTTCCTCGTTTTCGGTCTGGCCATCGTCGGCATGCCGGGTACGCCAGGTTTCGATGCGGCTCACCTGATTCTCGAAGCGGCCATCGACCAATTTGGGGCTCTGTCCACGGTAGCGACCGCGCTCGGCAACGTCGCTGCCGCCGGCTTCCTGCTCTGGGCGTTCCAGAAAGCCTTCCTGTCGCAGGCCAAGGAGGGCGGGCATGATGTCGATCGCACCCAGATCATGGAGTATCTGGTCTGCGGTATCGCCCTGGCGGCCATGCTGGCTATCGGCATCTTCACCGAACCCTGGCTGCATCTGACCGAAGTGGCCAGTCGGGCTGCTGCCGCGAGGTTTGCGCCATGAGCGACATGCCCTGGCTCAGCCTGATCGTTTTCCTGCCCGTGGTGCTGGCGGCCTGCCTTTGGCTGCTGCCGGAAAAGTTCTGCCGGCAACTTGCGGCGATCGGCATGCTCGGCGAACTGCTGTTGGCGACGACGGTGCTCGTGGCCTACAACCCGGGCGGGGCGCGCTTTCAGTTGCTCGAACGGACGCCGTGGATCGCCAGCCTGAACGCGCACTACCTGCTTGCGGTGGACGGCCTGTCGGTGCTGTTTTTGCCGGCGACGGCGCTGCTCTTCCTCGGCACGCTGGTGGCCAGCTGGAACGCCATCTCAGATAGCCGACGTTTCCATCTGGCGCTCTTGCTCGCCCTCGAGTCGGCCATCATGGGAGTGTTTTGCGCCCTCGATACGGCTTTGTTCTTCGTCTTTTGGGAACTGACCCTGGTGCCAATCTACTTCCTGCTGGCACGTTGGGGCGCGACGGCCGATGCGCCGCGTGTCGCCGCGCGCTATTGCCTGCTGATGCTGGCGGGCGGGGTGCCGCTGCTCATCGCCTTCGCCTTGCTCGCGGCCGGCATGCCCGAGCCGACTTTCGACCTGATCGCCCTGCTCGCCGTACCCTTGCCGCGCGATACCCAACTGGCGGTCTTCCTGCTGTGTCTGCTCGGCTTCGGCATCAAGGTGCCCTTGGTGCCGGTGCATACCTGGCTGCCGCAATTCGCCCTGGCCGCACCGGGTTCGCTGAGCGCGCTTCTGGTCGGCTTGAAGCTGGGAGCCTATGGCCTGATCCGTTTCGCCATTCCGCTCGCGCCAGAAGTGGCGGCCGATATGCACTGGCTGCTGGCCGGCCTGGGAACCGTGAGCCTGCTTTACGGCGCGGTGGCCATGCTGGCCCAGAGCAACCTGCGCGTCGGCATGGCCTACGCCAGCATCTGTCACGTCGGCTTGGCGCTGCTCGGACTGGCCTCGCTGACGGCGCAAGGCGTACAGGGTGCGGTGTCGCTGCTGCTCAGCTTCTCGGTGGCAACGGGCGGGGCGATGATTTTGCTCGAATTTCTGCGTCAGCGCACCGGTTCCACCGACCTGCAGGCGCTGGGCGGTGCGGCGAAGAGCATGCCGTTGCTGGCGACCGGCTTCCTGGTCTGCGGCCTGGCCGGGGTCGGCATGCCGGGGACCAGCAGCTTCCCTGGCGAATTCTTGCTCATTCTGTCGGCGCTCGAGCAGCATACCGGCGCCGGCATGGCAGCCTTGTTCGCCTTGTCCATCGCCGCCGGCGCTTTCCTGCATCTTTACCGCAAGGCTTTCTTCGGGCCGGTACAACGGCAGGCAGTGGCCGATGCGGAAGATCTGCGGCCACGCGAATGGGCCGTGCTGATTGCGCTGATCGCCATGATCGTCGCCATCGGCGTCTATCCCGAGCCGTGGTTCGATCTGGTGCGGCCGGCCGCCGAGGCCTGGGCGGCCGCGCTCGCCCGTTGAGTCCGCCTCAGTATTCCTCGTCGCCGCCCATCAGATTGGGCAACAACACGTAGGCCCGTTGCAGGGCGTGGCTGAGATCGGGGCAGACATTGGCTTCGCCCAGATGCTCGATGAAGCCGGAACGCTCCAGGAGCGATCCGGGCTGGGAGTTGAGGCCGCAGACGAGCAGCGTGCAGCCGCGCTTGGCCAGCTTGTCGCGTAGGTTCTCCAGGCCTTCGAGGCCGGTGGTGTCGAGCTGGATCAGGCGGGTCATGTCGAGAATGACGACTTCCGGGTGGCCGGCCGCCGGGTCGAGCAATTCCTCGAGCTTGTTCACCGCACCGAAGAAAAGCGAACCGAACAACTGCCAGGCGGTGACGCGCATCGTGCCGTCCGGGTAGAGGAAGCGCGGTTCACTCGCCTCTTCGCGCAGCGGGCGGCGTTCGATGCGGGTCAGTTCGGACATGCGATAGATGAAGAACAGGCTGGCCAGCACCATGCCGAGTTCCACTGCGATCGTCAGGTCGAACAGCACGGTGACGAAGAAGGTACTGAGCAGGATGATCCGGTAGTTCCAGCTGAAGCGCTTCAGTTCGCGGAATTCGTGCCATTCGCCCATGTTGATGGCGACGACCATGACAATGGCCGATAGCGTCGCCAAAGGTACATAGGAAGCGAGCGGGGCGGCGACGAGCACGATGGCGAGCAGTACGCCGGCGTGGATGATGCCGGCAAACGGCGTGCGTCCGCCGGTGCGCACGTTGGTGGTGGTGCGGGCGATGGCGCCGGTCGCGGCAAAGCCGCCGAACAGCGGGGCGGCAATGTTGGAGAGCCCCTGAGCGATCAGTTCCTGATTGGGATCGTGGCGGTCGTCGATTTGCGCATCGGCGACGCGTGCCGACAGCAGCGACTCAATGGCGCCGAGCAGGGCGATGGTGATAGCTGGCGAGATCAGCTTGCCGAAATCGTGGATCGATAGCTCGGGCAGGCCGAAGGCCGGCAGTTCCTGCGGAATGCCGTGGAAGCGGCTACCGATGGTTTCGACCGGCAATTCGAGCAGCCAGGCGGCTAGGGTGCCGACGATCAACACGGCGAGCGGGCCGGGCGCACGACGCATCACGGCGACGTATTGCGCCAGACGATTGTAGGAGAGCAGGAAAACGAAGCAGGCCGTGGCCAGCGCCAGGGTCGGCAGATCGACCGTATGGGCGTAGGCGGCCAGCGTTTTAATGCGATGGAAGAACTCGGCCGGCAGGTTGTCGATTTTCAGGCCGAAGAAATCCTTGATCTGGGCGAGGAAGATGACGACCGCGATGCCGTTGGTGAAGCCGATGACGACGGTGACCGGAATGAAGCGGATCAATTGCCCCATACGGGCGATGCCCATGGCCAGAAGCATGATGCCGGCCAAAATGGTGGCGCCCATCAGATTGGCGAAGCCATGGGCGGCGACGATGCCATAGACGATGGGGATGAAGGCCCCGGTCGGTCCGCCGATCTGCACGCGCGAACCGCCCAGTGCCGAAGTGAGCAGGCCGGCGACGATGGCTGTCCAGATGCCGGCCGTGGGTGAGCAACCGGAGGCGATGGCGAAGGCCATGGCCAAAGGCAGGGCGAGGACGCCGACGGTGATGCCAGCCGCCAGATCCTTGCCAAATTGGGCGCGGTTGTAGCCAGGAAGGCAATCGAGAAGCTTCGGGCGAAAAGCGATTTTCATGGCACGCGCTTGGCAAGGTAAGCGGTGCATTATATGAGCACATGATTAATCGTCAATGTTAATCGTATGTTAATATGATGTGCTCAATATAATTATGAATAACGTTTGGAGAACCTATGGAAAATCGCACCGCGCGCCTGACGCTGCTGATCGATCCACGCAAGAAAAAACTGTTCGAGGAAATCTGCTCTGAACACGATCTGACGCCGTCGCAGGTCGTCCGTCGGATGATCCGTCAGTACATCATCGACAACGCCGGTAGTCGCGAACTGCCTGATTGGCTGAAAGCGGTTCCGAAGGGCGAGTGATCGGGCGGCTAGTTGTCCTTATCCGCTGACGAACGGCCGCTCTCCCCCCGGTTCGCCAGATAAGTATCGTATTTCGCTTGTAACTCAGGCGCTTGCTTGGCGATTTCGCCGAGGATGCGGGCTGCCGCCCAGAACATCACTGCCGCGCCGCCAGCGGCACAGGCGATTGCTTCTGCGGTGGACGTCGGAAAATTGGCAAAAACCGCGCCCTTGCCTTGGGCGAACCAGCTGGCCCCAATGCCGACACAGGACAAACCGAACACATCGGCCAGGGCAAATGCTGCAATAAGTAGGGTGAGGCGGGGGCGAGGCGGGCGTTGAGAAAGCATGTCGGCGATTGATTTCGGGATTGGGTTCAGGTTAGCGCAGCTTAAATTCGATATTCAATTGGATTGAAAAAAATCTCTGTCAAGCCTTGACTTGTGCACAGTGTTTTGTCTAGCCGAAGTGATGAGTTGCAGAAAACCATGTTGCTTTTGTTAGATTGTGTCGTGCGCGAAAAAATCTAATTAAATCAGATGGTTGCAGAGTAGCTCAAGTTGCGGGCAGTGTAAGGAAAAGCCTTGTGCGACGGTCACTTAGCATCGCCGCCCAGCTTTCATTCACAGAGTTATCCACAGTTTCTGTGGATAGTTTCAAAAGACTACCGGCCCGGCTAATCTTGGTCGCTAAAGTTAAAGTAAAACTTTAGCTTTGCCCCGTTTTTTGCTGCGCAGCAACATGAAAAATGGCTTGCCATGCAAGCCATTTTTCTATGGTGAATTTATTTGACGCGCATGCCCGGCTGGGCGCCGCTGTCCGGCGAGAGCAGGAAGATACCTGGCGTCTTGCCTTCGGTGTCGGAGGCGGCCAGAACCATGCCT
Source organism: Azonexus sp. (assembly GCA_041904995.1). GTDB lineage: Bacteria > Pseudomonadota > Gammaproteobacteria > Burkholderiales > Rhodocyclaceae > Azonexus. Next base: position 62,974 of record JAYRMB010000009.1, on the reverse strand, counting down.
TCGGAGAGACCGAACTTCATCTTGCGCGGGGCCAGGTTGGCGACCATGACCGTCAGGCGGCCGACCAGTTGCGCCGGGTCGTAGGCTGCCTTGATGCCGGCGAAGACGTTGCGCGTTTCGTTATTGCCGATATCGAGCGTCAGGCGGACCAGTTTGTCGGCACCTTCGACATGTTCGGCATTGGCGATGCGGGCGATGCGCAGATCGACCTTCATGAAGTCGTCGATGTTGCAGAACGGCTCCCAGGGGCTTTCCGCCTTCACTTCGTTCTGCTGGTGCTGGGCATGACGCTGCTGCGAGGCCGCTTCGGCGGCAGGCGCGAGCGATTCCTTGTTGGCTTCGACCAGCTTGTCGATCTGCTTCGGATCGACGCGGGTCATCAGGTGCTCGTAAGTATTGATGACATGACCACCGGCCAGCAGGGCCTGCAGATCGTTCCAGGCGAGCGGTGCGATATTGAGGAAGTTCTCGACCTTTTCAGCAACCTTCGGCAGGATGGGCTTGAGCAGCACGGTGAGGAGGCGGAAGAGGTTGAGGGCGTTGCTGCACGCGGCGTGCAGTTCGATGTCCTTGCCCTCCTGCTTGGCCAGCTCCCAGGGTTTGACGCTGTCGACGTATTGATTGGCTGCATCGGTCAGGGCCATGATTTCGCGGATGGCCTTGCCGAATTCGCGGGCTTCGTAGAGCTCGGCGATACGCGGGCCGGCTTCCTGAATGGCACGGATGGCCGGTAGGTCGGCCGCCGCCGGAGCGAGCTGGCCATTGAAGCGCTTGGCGATGAAGCCGGCCGAGCGGCTGGCGATATTGACATACTTGCCGACCAGATCGGAATTGACGCGGGCCGTGAAGTCTTCGAGGTTGAGGTCGATGTCTTCCATGGTCGCCGACAGCTTGGCAGCGTAGTAGTAGCGCAGCCACTCCGGGTTCAGTCCGGTGTCCAGATAGCTCTGGGCGGTGATGAAGGTGCCACGCGACTTGGACATCTTGGCGCCGTCGACCGTCAGGAACCCGTGCGCGAATATCTTGGTCGGCGTGCGGAAGCCGGCGTGCTGCAACTCGGCCGGCCAGAACAGGGCGTGGAAATAGAGGATGTCCTTGCCAATGAAGTGGTAGAGCTCGGTCTTGCTATCGGGCTTGAAGTATTCGTCGAAATCGAGGCCCTGCTTGGCGCACAGGTTCTTGAAAGAGCCCATGTAACCGATCGGGGCGTCGAGCCAGACGTAAAAATACTTGCCCGGTGCGTCGGGAATCTCGAAACCGAAGTAGGGGGCGTCACGGGAGATGTCCCAGTCGGTCAGCTTGTTGTCGCCGGGCGCGCCCAGCCATTCCTGCATCTTGTTGGCTGCTTCGGCCTGCAGGACACCGTTGTCCTTGTTGGTGTACTGGCGCAGGAAGGCTTCGCAGCGCGGGTCGGAGAGCTTGAAGAAATAGTGCTCCGAGTTGCGCAGTTCCGGCTTGGCTCCGGAGATGGCCGAGTACGGGTTTTTCAGGTCGGTCGGGGCGTAGGCAGCACCGCAGGACTCGCAATTGTCGCCATACTGATCCTTGGCGCCACACTTGGGGCACTCGCCCTTGATGAAGCGGTCGGGCAGGAAGAGTTGTTTGACCGGGTCGTAGTACTGCTCGATGGTGCGCACCTCGATCAGGCCAGCCTCGCGCAGACGGCCGTAGATGGTGTTGGCACACTCGCGGGTTTCGTCGGAGTGGGTGCTGTAGTAGTTGTCAAAGCCAACCAGGAAACCGGAAAAGTCGCGGAAATGCTCGCCGTGTACGCGTTCGATCAACTGTTCCGGCGTGATGCCTTCCTTCTCGGCACGCAACATGATCGGCGTACCGTGGGTATCGTCGGCGCAGACGTACCAGCATTCGTTGCCTGTCATTTTCTGGTAACGGACCCAGATATCGGTCTGGATGTACTCGACCAGGTGACCGAGGTGGATGGCGCCGTTGGCGTAGGGCAGGGCGGAGGTAACGAGGATCTTGCGCGACATGGCGTGCCTGAGGAGAAAGCAAAAACGCAATTTTACCGCGCCCCCGGGGTAATTCTTCTTGGTCTTGATAAAAACGCTTTGGTTGTTTGTTGCTTCAAATAGAAGATTGTGTTGACTTGGTAAAAATATCCCCTTGAGTTATTGCATGCCTGTGGAGAAGGCGGCAGAATTTTCCACAATTAGAGGGGGTTGTATGAATTTTGCCATTGTTGAAGACAATCGGGTTCAGGCCGAGGTCCTTAAGGCCTTGCTGAAAAGCGAGGGGCATGTCGTCGAGATTTTCGCCGAAGGTCAGGCATGTTTGGACGCCTTGAAGGAACGTACTTTCGATTTCTTCGTCATAGATTGGTCTCTGCCGGATATTGGCGGTGACGAGGTATTGAAGCAGGTTCGTGCCGTCTGTGGCTGGGAAGTGCCCGTTGTGTTCTGCACCGCACGTACCGAAGAAGAGTCGGCGGCTGATATCCTGCGCCTCGGTGCCGATGACTACATCCCCAAGCCCGTACGCTACATGGAGTTCATGGCACGAATCCAGGCCTTGTTGCGGCGTCGTCAGGCAACGCGGCCGACCCTGCTGCGCTTCGGCAATATCGAGGCCGATCTCGAAGGGCGTCGTATCCGGGTCAGTGGTGTCGAAGTGGATCTGACTCAGCGCGAATACGATCTGGCTATCGTGTTCCTTCGCAATGTCGGCAAAGTGTTGCCGCGTGAAGAGTTGTTGTCCAAAGTCTGGGATCGCGATACCGACGTCGATTCGCGTACCGTCGATACGCACGCCAGCCGTTTGCGCAAGAAACTTGGCTTGGGCGGTGAAAACGGCCTGATGCTTTCATCGGTTTACGGGCAGGGTTACCGTCTGGATACCGTGCGCGCGGGCTAGCCGTCAGGCCGCTTTGCGGTATACTGGACAAAAATTGTCGGGTATTCCCGTCGTCCAGTATCCACGGAGATTCCATGAGTCTGTCAGAACAGCAAATCAAGGCCGCGCTCACCGCTGCGGTGGACCCCAATACCGGCAAGGATTTCGTCAGCGGCAAGGCGGTCAAGAACATCAAGATCGACGGCGACGATGTCGCTTTCGACGTCGAGTTGGGTTATCCGGCGAAAAGCCAGATCGACGCCATCCGTAAGCAGGTGATCGCGGCGGTGAAGGCCGTGCCGGGCGTCGGCAATATTTCGGCCAACGTTTACAGCAAGATCGTTGCGCATTCCGTACAGCTTGGCGTCAAGCTCCTGCCGGGCGTCAAGAACATCATTGCCGTCGCGTCCGGCAAGGGCGGCGTCGGCAAATCGACGACGGCGGTCAATCTGGCGCTGGCCCTGGCTCAGGAAGGTGCCAAGGTCGGTATTCTCGATGCCGATATCTACGGGCCATCGCAGCCGCAGATGCTCGGTTTGGCTGGTCAGCAACCAGAGTCCAAGGACGGCCAGAGCATGGAGCCGCTGGAGGCCTATGGCGTCAAGGCGATGTCCATCGGTTTCATGGTCGATGTCGAAACGCCGATGGTGTGGCGCGGCCCGATGGTGGCCCAGGCGCTTGACCAGATGCTCGGCCAGACCAACTGGGGCGATGTCGATTACCTGATTGTGGACATGCCGCCGGGTACTGGTGACATTCAGTTGTCGATGGCGCAGAAAGTGCCGGTGACTGGTGCGGTCATTGTCACGACGCCGCAGGACATTGCGCTGATTGATGCGCGCAAGGGCCTGAAGATGTTCGAGAAGGTGAACATCCCCATTCTTGGCATCGTGGAGAACATGAGCATCCATATCTGCTCCAAGTGCGGCCACGAGGAGCACATCTTCGGCGAGGGCGGCGGGACGCAGATGTGCGAGGATTACGGCGTCGAATTCCTGGGTAGCCTGCCGCTGGAAATGGCGATTCGCATGATGGCCGACGGTGGCAAACCGACCGTGGTCGGCGAGCCGGAATCGCGCACCGCGGCGATTTATCGCGGCATTGCACGGCGCATTGCGGTCAAGATTGCCGAGAAAGCGAAGGACATGTCGTCGAAATTCCCCAACATCGTTGTGCAAAACACCTAATTTTTTGCACAAAACGGGCGACAAAGGCGGGTAAAATCCCGCCTTTATTTTTGTCCACCGCAGCAGGGAAAAATGGCCATCAAATCAGATAAGTGGATACGCCGCATGGCGCAGGAACACGGCATGATCGAACCGTTCGCGCCGGAACTCGTGCGTGAGGTCAATGGCCAGAAGATCGTGTCCTATGGCACTTCCAGCTACGGCTACGATATCCGCTGCGCCCGCGAGTTCAAGGTTTTCACCAACATCAATTCGACCGTGGTCGATCCGAAAAACTTCGACCCAAAATCCTTCGTCGAGGTCGAATCCGACGTTTGCATCATCCCACCGAATTCCTTTGCTCTCGCCCGGACCATGGAATACTTCCGCATTCCACGCTCGGTGCTGACTGTTTGCCTGGGCAAATCGACCTATGCCCGTTGCGGCATCATCGTTAACGTGACGCCTTTCGAGCCGGAATGGGAAGGCCACGTCACGCTGGAGTTTTCGAACACGACGCCGCTGCCCGCCAAGATATACGCTGGCGAAGGCTGTGCGCAGGTGCTCTTCTTCGAATCCGATGAGATTTGCGAGACCTCGTACAAGGATCGCGGCGGCAAGTATCAGGGGCAGGAAGGCGTTACCCTGCCCAAGATCTGACGCCAGGCTGAAACGAAACCGTCTTATTCTGTGACCCGCTGCGGCGGGTCGCCGCTTTTCAAGGAACCGTCATGCGTTTTCACTTTCCGGTCATCATCATCGACGAGGACTTCCGTTCGGAAAATGCCTCCGGCCTGGGCATTCGCGCCCTGGCTGACGCTATCGAGAAAGAAGGCCTCGAAGTTCTCGGGGTGACCAGCTATGGTGACCTGACCTCGTTTGCGCAGCAGCAAAGCCGCGCCTCGGTATTCATTTTGTCGATTGACGACGAGGAGCTGGCGCTGGAGCCGGAAGAGACGCTGGCCGAGCTGCGTGCTTTCGTGGAGGAAATTCGCCACAAGAATGCGGAAATCCCCATCTTCCTGCACGGTGAAACGCGGACCAGCCGTCATATCCCGAACGACATCCTGCGCGAATTGCACGGTTTCATCCACATGCATGAGGACACGCCGGAATTCATCGCGCGCAACATCAAGCGCGAGGCCAACGCCTACCTCGATTCGCTGCCGCCGCCGTTCTTCCGGGCGCTGACGCATTACGCTGCCGACGGTTCCTATTCCTGGCACTGCCCGGGCCACTCGGGTGGCGTCGCTTTCCTGAAGTCACCGGTCGGCCAGATGTTCCATCAGTTCTTCGGCGAGAACATGCTGCGTGCCGATGTCTGCAATGCGGTCGAAGAACTTGGCCAGCTGCTCGACCATACTGGTCCGGTCGCTGCCTCCGAGCGCAATGCGGCGCGCATCTTCAATTCGGATCACTTGTATTTCGTCACCAACGGCACCTCGACCTCGAACAAGATCGTCTGGCACTCGACCGTGGCGCCCGGCGACATCGTCGTGGTCGACCGCAACTGCCACAAGTCGGTACTGCACTCGATCATGATGACCGGGGCAATTCCCGTTTTCCTGATGCCGACGCGCAACAACTTCGGCATCATCGGACCGATCCCGAAGAGCGAATTCGCCTGGGAGAGCATCCAGAAGAAGATCGCCGCCAACCCCTTCATTGCCGACAAGACGGCCAAGCCACGCGTACTGACCATCACCCAGTCGACCTACGACGGCGTGCTCTATAACGTCGAGGACATCAAGGAAGAGCTGGACGGCAAAATCGATACGCTGCACTTCGACGAAGCCTGGCTGCCGCATGCGGCTTTCCATGACTTCTACGGCGATTACCACGCCATCGGCGCTGATCGTCCGCGTTGCAAGGAATCCATGGTCTTCGCCACGCAATCGACGCACAAGCTGCTGGCTGGCCTCAGCCAGGCCTCGCAGATCCTGGTGCAGGATGCCGAGAACCAGAAGCTCGACCGCGACATCTTCAACGAGGCCTACCTGATGCATACCTCGACCTCGCCACAATATTCGATCATCGCCTCCTGCGATGTGGCCGCGGCGATGATGGAAGAGCCGGGCGGTACGGCATTGGTCGAGGAATCGATTGCAGAAGCCCTCGATTTCCGCCGCGCCATGCGCAAGGTGGACGAAGAGTGGGGCGCCGACTGGTGGTTCAAGGTCTGGGGGCCGGATGATTTGTCGGAAGAAGGGATCGAGGAGCGCGAGTCCTGGATGCTGAAACCAGGCGAGCGCTGGCACGGTTTCGGCAAGCTGGCCGATGGCTTCAACATGCTCGACCCGATCAAGGCGACCATCATCACACCGGGCCTGGATGTCGATGGTGAATTCGCCGAGCGCGGCATTCCGGCCGCCATCGTCACGAAGTACCTGGCCGAGCATGGCGTCATCGTCGAGAAATGTGGCCTGTACAGCTTCTTCATCATGTTTACCATCGGCATCACCAAGGGCCGCTGGAATACGCTGGTGACTGCGCTACAGCAGTTCAAGGACGATTACGACAAGAACCAGCCGCTATGGAAGGTGCTGCCCGAGTTCGTCCAGAAGAACCCGCGCTACGAGCGTGTCGGCCTGCGTGATCTGTGCAAGCAGATTCACAGTGTTTACAAGCAGAACGACGTGGCCCGTCTGACCACCGAGATGTATCTGTCCGACATGGTGCCGGCCATGCGTCCGGCTGACGCATTCGCCAAGATGGCGCACCGCGAGATCGAGCGCGTGCCGGTGGATGCGCTGGAGGGGCGTGTTACCGCCGTATTGTTGACGCCCTATCCGCCGGGTATTCCGCTGCTGATCCCGGGGGAGCGTTTCAATGCGACGATCTGCAGCTATCTGAAATTTGCCCGCGAGTTCAACGCCGCCTTCCCAGGGTTCGAAACCGACATCCACGGACTGGTCAAAGGCGAAGATGGGCGCTATTACGTAGACTGTGTGAGATAAATTTCGGGGAGGGGCGTCATGGTGACTCTGCGGCGGCTGTTGCTGTTGTTCATGCTATGCGCCCCATTGCTGCTCCGAGCGGAAACGGCGGCACGCATCGTTTTTGCGACCTCTGAGGTCGTCGTCATCAGCGGCGTTGGTGTCGAGCGCCCAGCCTTGAAAGGGGCTACGGTCGATGCCGGCGAATCCATCGATACGCGCGCTGGCCGTATCCAGTTGGCTTTCCTCGATGGGGCCAGCATGTCCTTGCAGCCCGGAACGCGTTTCCGCGTCGATGAGTTTCGCTATGCGGCGGTCAACAAAGTGACGCCGGGCGATGGTGTGGTAATGACCTTGGTCAAAGGTGCCTTGCGTACGGTGACGGGCTGGCTGGGCAAAGGTGACCGCCAGCAATATCGTCTGGGGAGTTCCGTTGCCACCATCGGCATACGCGGAACCGAGTATGGTGCGCGTTTTGATGCCGAGGGCCTGACTGTGAGCGTTTACGAGGGGGCTGTGGAGGTGTGCAGCGATGCCGGCTGTACAACTGTCGCCAAAGGCCAGGCTTTGCGCGTACGTGACCGCAAGGAACTCCCGCAGATTCTCTCAAATGGTGGGGCGCGTAACGACTCGCCAGCGGTAGTCCCCGAACTTCAGTTGCAGACGCCGTATCAGGATGCGACGGCGGGCAAATCACCTTCGCCGCCTCCGTCAACTGAGCCGGGAGGAGGGCAGCGTCTGCCCGGCAGCTCGATTCCGCGTTAGAGTTACGAAAAAATCTGGGGAATGTTCATGGGGATGAAGAAAGCACCTGGCAAGCTACTCTTGGTCGGACTTTTGGCACTGGGTTCGCAAGTCCATGCCGATGGTGTAACGGATGAAGCCGAGCGTTTGCTGGTCTCGGGGCAGTCGGCCAAAGCCTTTGCCTTGCTTGAGTCGCTGGAAGGCGAGCGGGCGGGAGAGGTAGGCTACGATTTGTTGCTGGGCAGAGCTTCCTTGGGTGTTGGGCAGAATACCCGAGCAATATTCGCTCTTGAGCGTGTGTTGGCGTTGGATCCCGGCAACGCCAAGGCGCGGACCGAGATTGCCAGAGCTTATCTGGTGGTCGGTGAAGCCGACAATGCGCGCAAGGAACTGGCGACTATCGAGCAGCAAGGTGTCCCCAGCGACGTATCGCAGAGCTTCGATCGCTATCTGGCCGCACTCAAGCGCCTGGACGGAAACGAAAAGGCGACGCTCAATGCCTATGTCGAGTTGCTTGCCGGTTACGACAGCAACGTCAATCTCGGGCCGAATCGCGATAGCGTGTTGATTCCGGGCCAGAGTCCGGTGCCCATCGTGCTGTCGCGGGAAGGGCGGGCGCATGAGGATGGCTTTACGCAACTGGGCGGGGGCGTCAGCACCCGCTTGCCAATCAATTCCAGCTTGGCGATGTTGGCCGGCTTGTCCGGCGCACAGCGTTTCAATTTTAGCGAAAGCGACTTCAATCTCGGCAATGTCGATGCCAACCTCGGCGCAGTTTGGACCAGCGGCAAGAATGTTTTGACCGTGATGGGGCAATATGGAACGGTCAGCGTCGATCATGATCATTTCCGCTCGGCGGCAGGGCTGACCGGGCAGTGGCAATACAATCTCGATGCGCGTAATCAGGTGAGTGCTTACGTCCAATACACGGATCTACGCTACGACGACCAGAAAATTCGTGATGCTCAACGCTGGGTGGGCGGTGGTGCTTATGCTCACTTGTGGCGGGATGGTGCGATGGTTTTTGCCAGCCTGTATGGTGTTTCGGAGAAGCCGAAACAGGACTATGCCGACTATCTTGGCTTCGATGGTGCCGGGGTGCGTTTGGGTGGCAGGTTGAGCGTCAATGACAGTGCTACCGTGTTCGGCAATGTGGCTTATGAGCGACGTCATTACGACGCCACTGATCCGGCCTATCAACTGGTTCGTACGGATCGTCAGTATGGTGCCACGCTTGGGCTGGCCTATGGCTTTGCCCAAGGGTGGACTCTAACGCCGCAGGTGTCAGTGACGCGTAACTCGTCGAATGCCGTGCTGAGTGATTATCGGCGCAATATTGTTTCTGTCGCCTTGCGGCGCGAATTCTGAGGAGACGACGATGAAGCTTCGAATGATTGGCTCGCTGCTCGTCCTCCTGACAGTTTCGGCTATGGCAAATGCAGCCGGCAAGGTGGAATTTGTCGCAGGGGCAGTTTCTGCGACCTCGGCAGCTGGCAGCGAACGGAAACTGGCCAAGGGGGATACGCTGGCCAGCGGAGATTTGGTGCGCACCGGGCAGGATGGATTGGCACAACTGCGTTTTGACGATGGCGGGCGCATTGCCCTGCAGCCGAAGTCCGAATTCCGGATCGACGAATATGCCTACCCTGCAACAACGAAGTCTCAGGAGCGTGGATTTTTCTCGCTGTTGAAAGGCGGCATGCGGACCATTACCGGCCAGGTCGGGCGTGACAATCGCGATGCCTACCGGGTTACGACTTCGGTGGCGACGATTGGCATTCGTGGAACCGAATATCGCGTCATCTACATTGACGATGATGCGGTTGCTCTTTGGACGGCGGATGGGGTCATCGAGGTGTGCAACAAGGCCGGCTGCAGCCAGATCGTTGCCGGTGAAAGTGCAATCGTTCGCAGGATGGATCTGCCAATCGAGCGCCTGGGCTTCAATGGCTTTCTGCCGCCGGCTGGAACATCGGAAGGTTCTTTGCTGCCGGGCTTTGCGATTGGCGAAGGGCGTAATGGCAATGGTTATTTGTCCGGCGTGCCGAAGTGCCATTACGTACCACCTGGCCCGCCGTACTATGTGACCACCCTGGTGTGCAACTGAGCCGAGCTCGTTGGGGCGGTCAGGAGGCCCTGATCGCTTTCTCGTATCTCTTGAAGCAGTAGCGAATTCCTGAGCCGGAGAGCAAGGTGGGCGTTGCGGTAATGCGCCATTCGTCATCAACTAAAGTCGGAAACCAGGCATCTCCATCGGGCGACAAATCAACTTCCGTCAGTTCCAGGCTATCTGCCTTTGCCAGGGCCTGTGCGTATATTTCGGCTCCGCCGATGATAAACAGCTTTGGGTCTGACTTGGCCAGGGCGATTGCGCAGTCCAGCGAGGAAGCTATTTCGGCTCCGGGTGCCTGATAGCTCCCTTGACGGGTAATGACGATATTGCGTCGTCCAGGCAGTGGGCGGAAGCGTGGGGGAAGGGATTCCCAGGTCTTGCGCCCCATCGCCACGGTGTGACCTTGGGTCAGCGCCTTGAAGTGCGCCATATCTTCCGGAATGTTCCAGATCAACTGGTTGTTCTTGCCGATGACCAGGTTCTTGGCAACGGCGGCGATGATGATGATTTCGGGCATGTTTTTCTGCTGTAGGGATTAAACGCCGCGGGCGGCTGCGATCAGGCCGCGGGTCGAGCTGTCGAACGGGGTGGCGTCGCCACCGCTTTCGAGCAAGGGCGTCAGTTGGCTGGCCAGCTGTTTGCCGAGTTCGACCCCCCACTGGTCGAAGGCATTGATGTTCCACAGGGCGCCCAAGCAGAAGGTCTTGTGTTCGAACAGGGCAATCAGTTTGCCCAGGGTGTAAGGCGTCAGGTCCGGCAACAACAGTGTGCTCGACGGCTGGTTGCCCGGGAATATCTTGTAGGGCAGCAGTTCCGGCGGTGTGCCAGCGGTGAGCGCTTCCTCGCGGGTTTGGCCGAAAGCGAGGGCGGCAGACTGGGCGAAACAATTGGCCAGCAGGGAGTCGTGGTGTCCAGTGAGCGGATAGTCGGACTCGCGCAGCACGATGAAATCGCAAGGGATGATGCGCCCGCCCTGATGGAACAGCTGGAAGAAGGAATGCTGGCCGTTGGTGCCGGCCTCGCCCCAGATGATCGGACTGGTGGCGGTGCCAATGGGCTGGCCCTGGCGGTCGGTCTGCTTGCCGTTGCTTTCCATTTCCAGTTGTTGCAGGTAGGCCGGCAACAGCTGGAAGGATTGGGCGTAGGGTAGTACGGCGGCGGTAGATGCACCGAGGAAGTCGGTATTCCATAGGCTGAGCAGGGCCAGGGTCAGCGGCAGATTTTCGTCTGCCGATGATTCCAGAAAATGGCTGTCCATTGCCTTGGCGCCGGCCAACAGGTGTTCGAAGTTGTGCCAGCCAACTGCCAGCGCTAAGGAAAGGCCGATGGCCGACCAGAGCGAGAAACGACCGCCGACCCAGTCCCAAAATTCGAAGACGTTGTCGGCGGGAATGCCGAAACGCCCGGTGAGTTCGAGGTCGGTCGACAAGGCAACGAAATGCCGGCCGACCGCTTCTTCGCTGCCTGCCGCGGCAAGCAGCCAGTCGCGGGCGGTGCGGGCGTTGGTCAGGGTTTCCAGCGTGGTGAAGGTCTTGCTGGCGACGATGAACAGCGTGCTGCGCGGGTTGAGGCGGCCAAGCAGCGGGGCGATGTCGGCGCCGTCAATGTTGGCGACGAAATGGACTTCGATGTCCGGCTGGTGATGTGCGATCAGGGCACGCGTGGCCATGCGCGGGCCAAGATCCGAGCCGCCGATGCCGATATTGACCACGTGTGTGATGCGCTCCCCCGAATAGCCGCGCCAGGCACCGCTGTGGATGGCCTCGCAGAAAAGGCGCATGCGTTCGAGAACGCGTTTGACCTCAGCTGGGGCTTGCTCGCCGGCGCGCAGATCCATGTGGCGGACGGCCCGGTTTTCGGTGTGGTTGAGCAACTCGCCGGCCACCATGCGGCGTTTCCAGCCCTCGATGTCGGCGACCTGGGCGAGTTCGCGCAGCAGGCGCATGCTCGTGCCATCGACCCGCTGCTTCGAATAGTCGAAGAGCAGTCCTTCCCAGCGCAGCGAGAAGCGCTGGAAGCGCTCACGATCGCCAGCGAACAGGTCGCGCAGATGGCGCTCGTGCATGGTGTCGGCATGGGCGGAAAGCGCTTGCCAGGCAGGGGTGTCGACTATTCTCATGGCCGGAGGGCGGTTTGACGGATAAATGCTTGCGTGTGGCTGGGCGCGCGATTATCGCGCTATTTTTGCTTCGAACGCGCAGTTTAGCGGGGAAGCTGCCGATGGTCGATGCCGGCAGGCTGTTAAGATGATCGCCCAGTTTACGTCGCGGATCATTGCCTTTTCATGAAAACCCGTCTGTCTCGTCGGTGGCCGTTGGCCTTGGTGTTGTGTTTACCTAGCGTTGCGGCCTGCGGTTTGCTCTCGACATGGCACTGGGAGCGCCCGGGCGCCGACGAAGCCGATTACAAGACCGATGAGATTCAATGCAAGGGGCGCGCCTATTCGGGAACGGACGGTGCGGTGACCAAGGAGGGCGTGCGCCGCATGCATGCCTGCATGGAAGCCAAGGGCTGGCGTAAAGTGCCGAACTGAGGCCCGCCGGGCCACTGCTGCGGTGCACTGGCCAAAACGGGCAAAAACCGGGGCGGCTAGACAGCGACCGGCGCCGGGATATGCGGGTGCGGGTCGTAGCTGTCGAGGCGGAAATCCTCGAAGCGGAAGGCGAAGATATCCTTGACCTCCGGGTTGATCCACATCGTCGGCAGTTGGCGCGGCTCGCGCGTCAGTTGCAGACGGGTCTGCTCGAAGTGGTTCGAGTATAGGTGGGCGTCGCCGAAGGTGTGCACGAATTCGCCAGGCTGGTAACCGCAAACCTGCGCCAGCATCAGGGTCAACAAGGCGTAGGAGGCGATGTTGAAGGGCACGCCGAGGAAGATGTCGGCCGAGCGCTGATACAACTGGCAACTCAATTTGCCGTTGGCGACATAGAACTGGAACAGGCAATGGCAAGGCGGTAAGGCCATGTTGTCCACATCGCCTGGATTCCAGGCAGAAACGATATGGCGGCGGGAGTCCGGATTGTGCTTGAGGCTATGGACCAGTTGCGCGATCTGGTCGACCAGGCGTCCGTCGGGCGTTTCCCAGCGGCGCCACTGCTTGCCGTAGACCGGGCCAAGGTCGCCGTTTTCATCGGCCCATTCGTCCCAGATGCGGACGCCGTTTTCCTGCAGATACTTGATATTGGTATCGCCCTGCAGGAACCACAGCAATTCGTGGATGATCGACTTCAGATGCAGTTTCTTCGTCGTCAGCGCAGGGAAGCCTTGGCTGAGGTCGAAGCGCATCTGCCAGCCAAACACGGAACGGGTGCCGGTTCCGGTGCGGTCGGATTTGTCGTGCCCGTTTTCCAGAACGTGGCGCATCAGGTCGAGGTATTGCTGCATGATCAGTTTGGCGACGATGGCAAAAGCTGGATTCTACGATTGAATCGATATCGGGGCACCTTCCCTTGCCGTATCTGGGTTTAAACTATTGCGCCAGGCAACGAGGGGGATAACAAGTGTTCGATAAGGTGGCAAAACTGGGGGGCTTGTTTGCGCAGGGGGCGAATGGCCATCCGCTGGCCGATCCGCGTGAGTTGAAACGCATCGTCGCCGAACTTCCCAAGGACAATGCTTTCAAGGCGCTCGACGAAATCGCCGGCTGGCTGGAGTCGTTGCTGGCCAGCGATGGCATTCCGGTCGACCGCGTATATGAAGCGGCCCAGCAGCTGGACGAAGCCGCCCAACCGTTGTTGAAGCGACTGACCCGCGAATACCTGCACACGCCGCGGCTGCCGCGCAACGAAGAAAAGCGCCTGTGGTCGATCAATTGCGGCTTCTGGACCCTGGCGGCGGCGGTCTATGAACGCTGCCTGCCGAAACCGGATGACAAGGGGCGCCTGCCCGATGCCGCGAAATGGTTGCTCCCTGCGCTGACTGCACGCCTGATCTCAGCCTATGGTGCACGCTTGAAATGGGAACAATTCCATTATGGCCCCTCGCACAACGATGTTTGGCGTGGCCTGGGGCAGGCATTGCTGATGGCCGAGCAAGGCGGCGTGGCGGCCAAGGCGGTTGCCATTCCCGGTGGCGGTGGTTCGACATCACCACAGCAGGAGTATGTGAAGGCCATGGTGTTCCAGGCTGCCTCGATGGATAGCCTGCTGCCGCTGGAAATCGAGTTGGCTGAACGACTGATCGCCCACTTCCTGAGCGGTTTCATATTCTCCGCCAGCGTCGAGCACGACTGTGTCTATTGGGTCGATCTGGCGCAATCCCAGCCGCCCCTGCGCATGGCGCGCATGCCGAACGTCGCCGTGCCGACGCAGCGGTTCTTCAAGCCGGGCAGTGCTCATGGTGCCATGCTGGAGCTGCTGGGCCGTCTAGAACGTGGCGGCGATGTACCGGCAGAAATCAATCTTGGTGGGCAGTATTACGGCAAGACCCTGGTTCCCGTCCTCCGTCACCTGACAGCCTATCTGGCACCGGTACCGCCGCAACGCCGACACGACCGGCATCGCGTCAAGCACCGCATGTCGGTGCTGAATGGCCTGATCAATGCCTTCGTGGTCTTCTCCAGGGAGTTTGGCGGACGACCGGCCGGCTTGCAGATGGAAAGCTGGGTGGTGGACAACGTCAGCCGCGGCGGTTTCGGTGCGGTGCTCAGCGATATTCCGGCCGAGTGGCTGAAGATCGGGGCGCTTGTTGCCATGCAACCGGAAGGGGGGGATAACTGGTTGCTCGGCGTCGTTCGTCGCTATCACCGCGAATCCGACAAAGAGGCGCGGGTTGGCATCGAGTCGCTGGCTCGACAGGCCTTTTCGATCGAACTGAAACCGCGCACCGCGTCCAGTTACGCTGCAGTGGCTGGCATTCCCTCGCTGGTGCTACAGGATGGAAACGAAGCTGGCGAAGTGCGGGTCGTCCTGCCGCCATCCAGCTTCGATCTGCAGGAGAGCCTGGAGTACCAGGCCGGCGACCGTTTGCAGCAGCTGGTACCGGTCGCGCTGATCGAACAGACGTCGGACTACGAGCTGGCGCGCTACCGAATCGCCTGAGTTAGCCTCGGTTTCAGGGCTTTGGGCGAATTGCCGATTTCGGTCGGAAGGCCTTGATCACAGCCTCGTTGGTTTCGGCATAGGGGCCACCGATCAGGTCGATGCAATAGGGCACGGCCGCGAAGATACCGACATGGCTGACTTCGCCCATGGCATTGCGCACGCCTTCCAGCGTTTCCTTGATCGACTTCGGTTGCCCTGGCAGGTTGATGATCAGCGCCTGCTTGCGGATCACCGCCACCTGACGCGACAGGATGGCGGTCGGCACGAAATTCAGACTGATGCGTCGCATCTCTTCGCCAAAGCCGGGCATTTCCTTGTCGGCGACCGCCAGCGTGGCTTCCGGGGTGACGTCGCGTAAGGCCGGGCCGGTGCCGCCGGTCGTCAGCACCAGGTGGCAGCCCGCTTGGTCGACCAACTCGATCAGCGTCTGCTCGATGGTCGGCTGGTCATCGGCGATCAGGCGGGTTTCGGCACGCCACGGAGTGGTCAGGGCGCTGCCCAGCCACTCCTGCAGGGCAGGAATTCCCTTGTCTTCATAGATGCCGGTCGATGCGCGGTCGCTGATCGAAACCAGGCCGACGATCAGTGTCTCACTCATCGCTCTCTTCCTCCGGCGCGGTCGGCGCGCTGCCTTCGGCCTCGAGTTCCTTCAAAACCTGGAAGATGGCACGGTAGTTCTTCGGCGGCTTGCTCGCCTCCTGCTCCTTGAGCGCGTTACGACGCAGGGTGCGCAGGTGTTGCAAATCAGCCTGCGGCCAGGTGGCGGCGATTTCGCTGAGCACGGCTTCATCGGCCAGCAGGCGCTCGCGCAGGCGCTCGATGCGGTGCAGGCGGGCCGTTTCATGGGCCGATTCTCCACGCAGCATGGCAAGGCCGGCGCGGATCGGCGCGTCGTCGACGCCACGCATCAGTTTGCCCAGATATTGGATCTGGCGGCGACGGGCGCCATGGGCAGTGATTTTCTGGCATTCACGCACGGCGGCCAGCAGGTCTTCCGGCAAGTTGATCCGCTTCAGTTGTCCGACCGAAAGCTCGACCAGCTCGGCGCCGAGATCGCGCAACTCGTGCATGGCCTCTTTGCGCTTGGTCTTGGAGATAGGGGTGTCGTCGGTGAAATCTTCGTCTTGCATGAGCTGCTTCCGGTTGCGGGCTGGGCGGGCTGCTATGATAGCGATTTTCCCGATTCGACGCCGCTTCCATGCCCCAGACCGCCGCATTTTCCTACCCCTTTGCCACCCTGCAACAACTGGCCGCCGATGTGCTCAAACATGCCCAGGCCAAGGGGGCGACGGCCTGCGAGGTGGATGTTTCGGAGGGCTTTGGCCAATCTGTCACGGTACGTTGCGACGAAGTCGAAACCATCGAATTCAACCGCGACAAGGGCATCGGCATCACGGTCTATAGCGGCCAACGCAAGGGCTACGCCAGTACCTCCGATTTTTCCGCACAGGCGCTACGGGATACGGTCGAGGCGGCGCTTAATATCGCCCGTTTCACGGCCGAGGACGATTGCGCCGGCCTGGCCGATGCCGAGCTGATGGCCAAGGAATGCCCCGAACTGGACCTCTATCACCCGTGGGCCCTGTCGGTCGAAGAAGCAATCGCGACGGCGCGTCGTTGCGAGCAGGCGGCCTACGCAGCCAGCCCGTTGATCAGCAATTCGGATGGAGCGACGGTGTCGACCCAACAGGCGCATTTCGTTTCGGCCAACAGCCTGGGTTTCATGGCTGGCTATCCGACTTCGCGGCACTACATTTCGTGCTCGATGATTGCCGGCGAGCAGGATGCCATGCAGCGCGACGACTGGTATACGACCAATCGCAATGCCGCGCTGCTCGATGCCTCGGAACAGGTTGGACAGATCGCTGCAGAGCGCGCTGTCGCCCGCCTGGGAGCGCGCAAGATCAAGACCGGCGAGTTTCCCGTGCTGTTCGAGGCGCCGCTGGCGGCCGGCCTGCTTGGCAGCCTGGTGCATGCGGCAAGCGGAGGGGCGCTCTATCGCAAGGCTTCCTTCCTACAGGGGGCGCTCGGTCAGCAGATCATGCCGAGTTTCGTGCAGATTTCCGAGCGGCCGCATATCAAGGGCGGGCTCGGTAGCTCTGCTTTCGACAGCGATGGCGTGGCGACGCGCGATCGCGAACTGGTGACCGACGGCGTGCTGCAGGGCTATTTTCTTTCCGCCTACACGGCGCGCAAGCTCGGCATGCAGACGACCGGCAATGCAGGCGGCAGCCACAATCTGATCATCCAGCCCGGCGATCTCGATTTCCAGGACCTGCTCGCCCGCATGGGGCGCGGTCTATTGGTCACCGAACTGCTTGGTCACGGGATCAATTACGTGACCGGCGATTATTCGCGCGGGGCCGCCGGCTTCTGGGTCGAAAACGGCAAGATCGCGCACCCGGTCGAAGAGATCACCATTGCCGGCAACCTGAAGAACATGTTGGCCGGTATCACCGCCGTTGGACGCGATGTCCACATTCGCGGAACCAAACAGACCGGATCGATTCTGATCGATCGCATGACCGTCGCTGCTGGCTGACGGGGTAAGGGTTTTCCGCAGGTCGCGAAAGCTCGGCCTTCGGTTATAGAATCAAGCGGTAGTAAATGTCTGACGTTCCCAAACATCTGGAGGAGACAATATGCAACGTCGTGATTTTCTGAAAAAAGCTTCCATCGGTGCCGCAGCGGGTGCCGCTACGACTTTGGCTGCACCGGCCATCGCCGCCGAACTGCCGAGCATCAAGTGGCGCCTGACCTCTTCTTTCCCGAAGAGCCTGGATACCATTTATGGTGGTGCTGATGTACTGGCCAACCGTCTGCGCGAGATGACCGGCGGCAAGTTCGATATCCGCGTCTTCCCGGGTGGCGAAATCGTTCCCGGCTTGCAGGCCTTGGATGCCGTGCAGCAAGGCACCGTCGAGTGCTGCCATACCTGCTCCTACTACTACGTCGGGAAGGACAAGACCTTCGGTTTCGGCACGGCCGTTCCGTTCGGCATGAACGCTCGCCAGATGAATGCCTGGATCTACTACGGCGGCGGCCAGAAGCTGCTTGACGAGTTCTACGCCAACTACAACATCGTTTCCTTCGCTGGCGGCAATACCGGTACCCAGATGGGCGGTTGGTGGCGCAAGGAAGTGAAGACCGTCGCTGACCTCAAGGGCGTCAAGATGCGTATCGCCGGTCTGGGTGGCACCGTCTTCTCCGAACTGGGCGTCGTGCCGCAGCAGATCGCCGGTGGCGATATTTATCCGGCCCTGGAAAAGGGCACCATCGATGCCGCTGAGTGGGTCGGTCCGTACGACGACGAAAAGCTGGGCTTCTACAAGGTTGCCAAGAACTACTACTACCCGGGCTTCTGGGAATCCGGCCCGACCATCCACTTCTTCGTTAACAAGAAGGAATGGGACAAGTTGCCGAAGGAATACCAGGCCGCTTTCCAAGCCGCTGCGTACGAAGCCAACGTCACGATGATGGCCGAATACGACCACAAGAACCCGATCGCCCTGTCCAAGCTGCTGCAAAACGGTGTCAAGCTGCAAAAGTTCTCGGACGAAATCCTTGGCGCCGCCTACAAGGCTGCTCAGCAGATCTACGCCGATGAAGCTGGCAAGAACCCGGCCTTCAAGAAGATCTACACCGAGTGGGACAAGTATCGGAAGACGCAAAACGCCTGGTTCAGCCTGGCCGAAGCGCGAATGGATGGCTTCCTGCAGTCGCACAAGTAACACTGCTGCGGTGCACAGCAAAAAACCCGCGAAATTCGCGGGTTTTTTATTGCCTGAGTTTTCTCAGGTCGCCAGCCTGCCGACTGGGGGGGGTTACTTCTCCAGCAGGCTACGCAGCATCCACGCATTCTTTTCGTGGATTTGCATACGCTGGGTCAGCAGGTCAGCGGTCGGCTCGTCACCGGCCTTGTCGACCAGCGGGAATAGGCTACGCGCCGTCTTGGTCACGGCTTCCTGGCCGGCGACCAGTTGCTTGATCATCTCTTCGGCACTCACCTTGCCTTCGCTCTCCTTGATCACCGTCAGCTTCGAAAACTCGCGGTAGGTGCCGGGAGCGGCCACGCCGAGGGCACGAATGCGTTCGGCAATGAGGTCCAGGGCATTCCACAGTTCGGTGTACTGGTCCATGAACATCACGTGCAGTGTGTTGAACATCGGGCCGGTCACGTTCCAGTGGAAGTTGTGCGTCTTCAGATACAGCGTGAAAGAGTCGGCGAGAAGGTGGGAGAGGCCTTCGGCGATTTTTTCGCGGTCTTTTTTGGTAATGCCAATATCCATGCTGATGCTCCTATCGTTCGCAAGAATCAATCGGTAGTCGTCATATCGACCATGTAGCCATTATGGTTATCGCCGCTCGCAAAGACCAATGATTTGGCGCGATAGCAACGATAGGGGCTGACTATACGCCCAAAGAAAAAGGCGGGGATGTCCCCGCCTTTTGGTGCCACGATTATCTGAGCCGATTACTTGTTTTCCGACTGCAGGTTTTTCAGCAACTCGGCTGCAGAATCTTCGGTCGGAGCACCCTTGGCAGCGCCATCCTCTTGTTGCATCAGGGTATTCAGATCCACTTCTCCCTGGGCATCAATGCGCGCCTTCTCGGCAGGGTCGCCGTAGCTGACGATGTTCGGGAAGATGATGATGATGGCCACCATGATGATCTGGATACAGACAAAGGGAATGGCACCCCAATAGATGTCTGTCGTCTTGATCGAGGCCGGGGCCACCGAACGCAGATAGAACAGGGCGAAACCGAACGGCGGGTGCATGAAGGAAGTCTGCATGTTGACTGCCAGCAGCACGCCGAACCAGATCAGGTCGATGCCCAGCTTGTCGGCCACCGGGGCCAGCAGCGGCACGATGATGAAGGAGAGCTCGAAGAAGTCCAGGAAGAAGGCGAGCAGGAAGACCAGGATGTTGACCACGATCAGGAAGCCCAGCTGGCCGCCCGGCAGGGAAAGCAACAGGTGCTCGACCCACAGGTCGCCGTTCACCGCCCGGAAGACCAGGCCGAATACGGTGGAGCCAACCAGGATGAAGACGACGAAGGAAGACAGCTTGCCGGTCGTTTCCATGGCCTGCTTCAGCAGTTTCCACGACAGGCGCTTGCGGACGATGGCCATGATCAGTGCGCCGGCTGCACCCATGGCGCCGCCTTCGGTCGGCGTGGCAATGCCGAGGAAAATGGTGCCGAGAACCAGGAAAATGAGCAGCAGCGGCGGGACCAGGGTGGTCAGTACGCGGATTGCCAGTTTGAAACCACGCAGGGTGCGGGCTTCCGGCGGCAGGGCGGGGGCGGCATTTGGCTTGATGATGGTGAGCAATGCAACGTAACCGACGTACAGTCCGGTCAGAACCAGGCCAGGCACCATGGCGCCTTCGTACATGTCGCCCACGGAGCGGCCCAACTGGTCGGCCATGATGATCAGCACCAGTGACGGCGGGATGATCTGTGCCAGTGTGCCGGAAGCGGCGATGACACCGGAGGCGAGGCGTTTGTCGTAGCCGTAGCGCAGCATGATAGGCAACGAAATCAGACCCATCGAGATCACTGAGGCGGCAACCACGCCGGTCGTGGCCGCAAGCAGGGCGCCGACGAAGATCACGGCAAAGGCCAGGCCGCCGCGCATCGGGCCGAACAGCTGGCCGATGGTGTCGAGCAGGTCTTCGGCCATGCCCGATCGCTCAAGGATCAAGCCCATGAAGGTGAAGAAGGGAATGGCCAGCAGCGTATCGTTGGCCATGATGCCGAAGATACGCTCCGGCAGTGCCTGGAAGAGGGCTGGCTGGAGCAGGCCGAGCTCGATGCCGATCAGGCCGAAGACGATACCGTTGGCAGCCAGGGCAAAGGCCACCGGGTAGCCGAACAGCAGGAAGAGAACCAGTGCGCCGAACATCAGCGGCGCCATGTTGGCAATGACCCATTCCATCTTATTTCTCCTTGGCCATTGCGGCGATTTCGGCGGCCAATTCCTGCTCAGCGGAGTGACCATCCTTGGCATTCGGGTCGCCGATCAGGCCCATCAGGAAGGCGATGCGCTTGATGAGTTCAGAGATGCCTTGCAGGGCGAGCAGCGTAAAACCGAGGGGGAGCAGAGCCTTGACCGGCCAGCGGATAAGGCCGCCGGCATTGGAGGACATTTCGTTGATCTTGAACGACTCGGCGACCAGCGGCAGGGAAAGCCATAGCACCAAAACGACCATCGGCAGCAGGAAGAAGAGGGTGCCGATGATGTCGATGACGGCCAGGCCGCGCGGAGAGAGCTTGCCAGACAGTACGTCGATACGGACGTGCTCGTTCTTCTGCAAGGTATAAGCGGATGCCATCAGGAATACCGCGGCAAACAGATACCACTGGATTTCCAGAAGGCCGTTGGAGCTGTCGTTGAAGATAAAGCGGTAAGTGGCGTTGCCGGCGCTGATCAGGGTCATCAGCAAAACCAGCCAGAACGCGCCTTTGCCGACCCGCTCGTTGAGCCAGTCGATAAGCTGCGAGAGCTTGAGCAGAAGGGTCACGAATTGTCCTCCTCGGTTGATAGAATGCCCGGCTTCTGATTTGGCCGGAATTTGATGGAAAATCCCATTGGGCCGAATCTACAACGAAGGTAATGGACAGACCAATGGTGGAAATCCCTACACGCCAGCCAACCCGAATCTGCCTGGTGCGGCACGGTGAGACCGAATGGAACGCCGAGCGCCGCATTCAGGGGCAGATCGATATCGGCCTCAACGAAACCGGCCAGCAGCAGGCCGCGGCAGCCGGGCGCTGGTTGCGCGGGGCCGGCATTGTCGCGCTTTACAGCAGCGATTTGAAGCGGGCCTGGACGACGGCGCTGGCGATCGGGCAGGCGCTTGGCCTGCAGCCGGTCGCTGCGCCTGAACTGCGCGAGCGCCGTTATGGTGTGTTCGAAGGGCTGACCTATGCCGAGGCGGAGCATAAATATCCGGACGGCTACGCCGCTTTCGAAGGCCGTAATGCCGACTATGCTTTTGAGAATGGTGAAAGCCTGAAGACGATGTTCGAGCGTGTGACCGGCAAGCTCAAGGAGATTGCTGCGGCGCATGCCGGGCAGAATGTCGTGGTCGTGCTGCACGGCGGTGTGCTCGATATTGTCAATCGCTTCGTCCGCGGCAATCCGCTGGAAATGCCGCGCGATTTCCTGATTCCGAACGCCGGTATCAACTGGATCAACGAGGTTGATGGTGCATGGCACATCGAGAGCTGGGCAGAAACCGGACACCTGGCGCCGGGCGCCCTGGATGAGCTGCCTTCGTGATAGAATCTTCCCCCTTTTCTTCAATGGCTTGAGGCATTCCCCATGTTTTCCGCGAAAGATACCCTGGCAAAAGTTGATCCTGAACTCTGGCAAGCCATTACGGCTGAAAACCAGCGTCAGGAAGAGCACATCGAACTGATCGCGTCCGAAAACTACGTCAGCAAGGCTGTCATGGAGGCCCAAGGCTCCCAGCTGACCAACAAGTACGCCGAAGGTTATCCGGGCAAGCGCTACTACGGTGGTTGCGAGCACGTCGACGTGGCTGAGCAGATCGCCATTGATCGCCTGAAGAAGCTGTTCGGTGCTGATGCCGCCAACGTCCAGCCGAATTCCGGCTCGCAAGCCAACCAGGCCGTGCTGATGGCCTTTGCCAAGCCGGGCGACACCATCATGGGCATGAGCTTGGCCGAAGGCGGTCACCTGACCCACGGCATGCCGCTCAACATGTCCGGCAAGTGGTTCAATGTTGTCGCCTACGGTCTGAACGAGAAGGAAGAGATCGACTACGACAAGATGGAAGCCTTGGCGCGCGAGCACAAGCCGAAGATCATCGTTGCCGGTGCCTCCGCCTACGCCCTGCGTATCGATTTCGAGCGCTTCGCCAAGATCGCCAAGGAAGTCGGCGCCATCTTCTGGGTCGACATGGCTCACTACGCTGGTCTGATCGCCGCCGGTTTCTACCCGAACCCGGTGCCGCACGCCGACGTCGTCACCTCGACCACCCACAAGACCCTGCGCGGCCCGCGCGGTGGCGTCATCCTGATGAAGGCCGAGCACGAGAAGGCGATCAATTCCGCCATCTTCCCGGGCCTGCAAGGTGGTCCGCTGATGCACGTCATCGCCGCTAAGGCCGTGGCCTTCAAGGAAGCCGCTTCGCCGGAATTCAAGAACTACCAGGAGCAGGTGGTTAACAACGCCCGCGTCATGGCCAAGGTGCTGGGCGAAGAGCGCGGTCTGCGCATCGTTTCCGGTCGTACCGAGAGCCACGTCTTCCTGGTCGATCTGCGCGCCAAGAACATCACCGGCAAGGAAGCCGAAGCCGCCCTGGGCCGTGCCCACATCACCGTGAACAAGAATGGCATCCCGAACGACCCGCAAAAGCCGTTCGTGACCTCCGGCATCCGTATCGGTTCGCCGGCCATGACCACGCGCGGTTTCACCGAGATCGAAGCCGAGCAGATCGCTCACCTCGTTGCCGATGTGCTGGATGCGCCGAACGACGAGAAGGTGGCCGAGCAGGTACGTGCCAAGGTCTCGGCGCTGTGCGCCAAGTTCCCGGTCTACGGTGACTGATGCGTCCGGGCGGGCGTTGTCCGCCTGACGCTTTTGGAGTCCGGACATGAAATGCCCTTTCTGCGGCCATGATGAAACGGCGGTGGTCGATACCCGCCTTTCCGACGAAGGCGACATCGTTCGTCGCCGCAGGAAGTGCAATGTCTGCGACAAGCGCTTCACCACCTACGAGCGGGCAGAAATCCGCCTGCCGCAGGTGGTCAAAAAGAACGGTTCGCGGACCGAGTTCAGCCGCGACAAGCTACGCGCCAGCCTGGAGTTGGCACTGCGCAAGCGCCCGGTATCGACCGAACTGGTCGACGCGGCGATCAGCGAAATCGAGGAAAAGCTGCTCTCGTCCGGCGAGCGTGAAGTGTCGTCGCAGCAGGTAGGTGAGTTGGTGATGCGCGAGTTGAAGAAACTCGACAAGGTGGCCTACATCCGCTTTGCCTCGGTCTATCGCAATTTCGAAGATGTGGATGCCTTCTCCAAGGCGATCCGCGAAGTTTCCCCCGCAGCGTCCCCAAAGAAAAAATGAGCTTTACTGCCGTCGATTACGGCATGATGGCGCGCGCCCTGCAATTGGCCGAGCGTGGCCTGTGGACGACTTCGCCCAATCCGCGCGTCGGTTGCGTGCTGGTCCGCGCTGGCGAAATCATTGGCGAAGGCTGGCACGAGAAGGCCGGCGAGCCGCATGCCGAGGTGCATGCTTTGCGTGAGGCTGGAGAGCGGGCGCGTGGCGCAACCGCCTATGTCACCCTGGAACCATGCAGTCACTACGGCCGTACGCCGCCGTGCGCCGAAGGCTTGATCGCGGCCGGGGTGTCGCGTGTGGTTGCGGCCATGCAGGACCCCAACCCGCTGGTCGCCGGCAAAGGGCTCGCCATGCTGCAGGCGGCCGGTATCGAAACCGCCTGCGGCTTGCTGGAAAACGAAGCGCGTGAGTTGAACATCGGCTTCGTCTCGCGCATGACGCGCGGTCGGCCGTGGCTGCGCCTGAAGGCGGCGGCGAGCCTCGATGGCAAAACGGCGCTGAACAATGGCGTCAGCCAGTGGATCACTGGGCCGGATGCCCGGCGCGACGGTCATCGCTGGCGCGCGCGCGCTTGCGCCATCCTGACGGGGATCGGCACGGTGCGCGACGACAATCCGCAACTGAACGTGCGCGACGTCGAAACGACGCGCCAGCCGTTGCGCGTGGTGGTCGATAGCAAGCTGGAGATCGCGCCGGATGCGCGTATCTTTGATGGAGGCCCAGTTTTGCTCGCTGCTGCGGTGCACGTGCCGGAAAAGGCAAAAATGCTCGCCGAGCGTGGGGCCGAGGTGGTCGTACTGCCGAACGCGGCGGGCAAGGTCGAGCTGAAGGATTTGTTGATCGAACTGGGCAAACGCGGCATCAATGAAGTCCATGCCGAAGCCGGTTTTAAGCTGAACGGTTCGCTGCTGCGCGAGGGGTTGGTCGACGAATTGCTGCTTTACCTGGCGCCCTGCCTGATCGGCCACGAGGCGGCCGGCTTGTTCAACCTGCCTGAGTTGCTCAGCCTAGACGGCAAGCGCCAGCTGCTGGTGCGCGATCTTCGTCAGATCGGGCAAGATATCCGGGTTGTTGCCCGCTTGGCTTAGGGCCGCAAACAGCACATTCCCCATCCTTGCGGAAGCGCACGGTACGCCATTCCATGGTCAGCGCATCGAGGAGCAGCAGGCGGCCGGTCAGCGACTCGCCGATGCCGGCCAGCAGCTTCAGCGCCTCGGCGGCCTGCATGGTGCCGACGATGCCGGTCAGCGGGGCGAAGACGCCCATGACGGCGCAGCGTACTTCCTCGACGTCCTCGCCTTCCGGAAACAGGCAGTGGTAGCACGGTGAATCGTCGCGGCGCAGGTCGTAGACGCTGATTTGCCCATCGAAGCGGATGGCGGCGCCGGAAACCAGCGGCTTCCTGTGCTGTACGCAGGCGCGGTTGATGGCGTGGCGGGTGGCGAAATTGTCGGTGCAATCGAGCACCACGTCGGCAGTGGCAACCAGATCGTGCAAGGCTGGCCCGGCCAGTCGCTCGCGGAGCGGCACAATGGCGATTTCCGGGTTGATGGCAGACAACGCTTCACGACCAGACTCGGCCTTGCCCATGCCGACGCGGGCCTGCGTGTGCAGAATCTGGCGTTGCAGGTTGGTGAAGTCGACGGTGTCGTCATCGACCAGTGTGATCTTGCCGACGCCGGCGGAGGCCAGGTAGAGCGCCGCCGGCGAGCCCAGGCCGCCGGCGCCGATAACCACAGCATGCCCGGCCAGGAAGCGTTCCTGGCCTTCGATACCAAGGGCGTCAAGCAGGATGTGGCGGCTGTAGCGGAGAAGCTGCTCGTCTGTCACTTATATTCGCGCCACTCCGGCGGCGTATCGTCATGGTCGCCGTGCGGATGGTGTTCCCAGGCATTGACATAGGCTTCCTGCGACGAACGTTTCAGTCGTTTTTCCGGCGCGCCGACGTTATGCAGCTGGGTGTCCTCAACATAGTAGATCAGCGCCCGGGTCAGCTTGGTGAACAGGGTGTTGTCGAGGTGATAGCCCTTGTCGACCAGGTGTTCGTCCAGTTCGCGCAGGGTGTGCTGTTGCAGGTCATAGCCAACGGCCAGCGACCGTTTCTCCAATTTGGGCGCGACGTCGACCTCGCCCAAGCGCTGCAGATCGTCGGCCGCCTCGGGAACCTGGCCCGGCGGGAACTTGGAAAAGAGGATTTCCCGGTTCTTCTTCAGATCTGCTTGGTTCGGCATGGTCGCCTCCCTGCGAAGATGGCTATTGGAGTTTATTCTGCATGATCTGCAAACCCTTGAGAAGATTCAGGGCCTGCTGGAATTGGTAGTCAGCCTTGCTGGCGTATTCGAGGCGAGCCGGCAATTCGTCGTCGGCTTCCTCGTCCTTCTTGTTGTTCTTGTCCTTGCCCGGTTTGGCAGTGGGTTTGGCCTGCGGCTTGTTATCTGCCTTCGGCGTTTCCTTGTTGGCATCCGGGTCGCGGTCGTTGTTCAGATGGCGGTCCAGGTCGGCCTCGCGCATACGGGCACTGCTGTTACCGTTGGCTGATTCTTCGACGAGGATGTCCGGCGTGATGCCCTTGGCCTGAATCGAGCGGCCGAGCGGGGTGTAGTAGCGCGCCGTGGTCAGCTTGATCGCGGTATTCCCTGGCAACGGCAATACGGACTGCACGGAACCCTTGCCGAAGGTCTGGGTGCCGACGACGAGGGCGCGTTTATGGTCCTGCAAGGCACCGGCAACGATTTCCGAGGCCGAAGCCGAGCCGCCATTGACCAAAACCACCATCGGCACTTTCTTGACCTCGATCGGCATGGCCTTCAGCGGGTCTTCCTTGGTGGCGCCGCCGCGCAGGTAGTCCTGCGGACGAGCCTTGAATTCCTGCTTGGCGTCCTCGGTGCGGCCATCAGTCGACACGACCTTGACGTCTGGCGGCAGGAAGGCGGCGGAGACGCCGATGGCGCCGTTGAGCAGGCCGCCCGGATCGTTACGCAGGTCGAGCACCAGGCCTTGCAGCTTGTTGCCGTCCTTGTACAGATTGCCGACGTGCTTGGCCAGATCGGCCACGGTATTTTCCTGGAACTGGGTGATGCGCACCCAGCCGTAGCCCGGTTCGATCAGCTTGGATTTGACGCTCTGCACCTTGATCACTTCGCGCACCAGCGTCACTTCGATCGGCTTGGCTTCGCCCTTGCGCAGGATGGAGAGCTTGATCGGAGTCTTCGGCTTGCCGCGCATCTTCTTGACGGCTTCGGACAGGGTCAGGCCCTTGACCGGGGTTTCGTCGAGCTTGAAGATCAGGTCGCCCGCCTTGATGCCGGCACGGTAGGCCGGGGTGTCCTCGATCGGCGAAACGACCTTGACCAGGCCATCTTCCATGCCGACTTCGATGCCCAGGCCGCCGAATTCGCCTTGGGTGCCGACCTGCAGGTCCTTGAAAGCGTCGCTGTCGAGATAGGTCGAATGCGGGTCGAGGTTGGACAGCATGCCGGAGATGGCATTGGTGATCATTTTCTTGTCTTCGACCGGCTCGACGTAGCCCTGCTTGATGGCGCTATAGACCTCGGCAAATGTGCGCAGTTCCTCGATGGGCAAACCGGGCTTGGTTTCCTTGTCGGCGAAGGCCGGGAAATTGAAGCTGATAAGTGCCCCGGCAACGAAGGCGCCGGCGGTCAGACTGATGGTTTTTGCTTTGCTCATTTCAGACTTGCCCATTTCATTGGGTCGATAGGTTGCCCCTGATGGCGGAGCTCGAAGTATAAACCTGAATCCGGATTGCCCCCGCTGTTGCCCACATGGGCAACCGCCTCACCGCCTTTGACGCTCTGACCGACCTGCTTGAGCAGGGATTCGTTGTTGCCGTAGATCGACAAATAGGAGTCACCATGGTCGACGATGAGCAGGTTGCCGAAGCCGCGCATCCAGTCGGCGAAGACGACGCGTCCATTGGCCACGGCCTTGACCTCGCTGCCACCGCCGGCCTTGATGAAGAGGCCACGCCATGTGCCGCCGCCATCGCGCGGCGAACCGAAGCGGCCGACGACCGTGCCGCGCACCGGTAGGCGCAGGTTGCCGCGTTGTCGAGCGAAGCTGCCATCGTTGGGGGCGGGTTCATAGCGATTTTCTGCTTCGACTGTCTTCGGGCGCGACGGTTCCGTGGCGGCGACCTGAGGCGTGCCCTTCTCGCTGGGTTTTTCGGCCGACTTTTCTTTCTGACGTGCTGCCGCTGCTCGCGCTTCGGCCTGGCGGGCGGCCTCAGCAGCTTTGGCGGCCTGCGCCGCTTGGGCGGCAAGTATCTTCGACAGCCGCTCGATCAGCTGGCTCATGCGCTTTTCGTTCTGCTGCAGGTTGCCGATTTCCTTGCGCTGTGAGGCGACCTTGTCGGAAATCTGGGCGTATAGCGTCTTGCGTTCTTCGCGCTGTTTCTGCAATTCGGTGTGGCGCTTTTGCTGTTCGGCTTCAACCTCGGCCAATTCGTTGCTGCGCTCCTTGGCGTCCCTGGCCAGCGCCTTCTTCTTGTCGAGCGTGGCGCTGATTTCGCCCATCAATTCGGCGCGGGTCAGCGCTATCGCCGACAAATAGTAGAGGTCGCGCGCCGTCTGGTTGGGGTCGTCTCCGTTCAGGAGCAGGCGCAGGGCGTCTGGCGTGCCGCGCAGGTATTGCTTGTAGAGCAGGCGCTCGAGTTGGGCCTGCTGCTGGTTGAGCGTGACAGCGAGTTCCTGGGTTTGCTGGTCGAGCGACTTCAGGGTTTTTTGCAAGGATTCGCGCTGAGCTGAGAGCTCGTGCAGTTCGCGTTGCAGGCGCGAAATCTGACGCTCCGATTCGCGTAGGCGGTCGGCGGCATCGCCTTTTTGTTCTTCGCTGGCGGACAACTCCTTGCGCAGACCGTCGATGCGACTACGCAATTCGCCGAGGTCGGCCTGTTTTTCGGCGATCTCCGGGCTGGCTGCGGTGGACTGGCCTTTTTTCGCAGAATTCACTTCCTTGGCCGGCAAAGGGGATGCGAGCAGGCTCAGGCAGGCGATGCCCAGGCCGAGAATCGTCGAGCGGCGGAAGCAATTCAGTAGGGCGCGCAAAAAAGAGGTCACGGATTGATTTTTATTAAGGTCTGGCAAACACCAGCCCTTATTTTATAATGGTCTATTCCGCCTAACTGAGGTTTTATCTTGGAAGCCCCGTCCTTCAATCTGATCGAGAAGCAAGAGCACATCGAAATGGCTGCTCGCGCGCTGAAATCCATCGCGCATCCGCTGCGCCTGAAAATCCTCTGCGTCTTGGGCGATCAGGAAGCTTGCGTGCAGGAAATCGTCGATGCCGTTGGCACCTCGCAAAGCAATATTTCCCAACATCTGGCCATCCTGCGCGAAAAAGGCGTTCTCGTTACGCGCAAGGACGCCAACCGCGTCTTTTACCGCGTCGGCGATCAGCGCACACTGCAGCTTGTCGGCATGATGCGCGAAGTCTTCTGCGGCGTGGAGGTCTGATTCATGCCGATGGAGTTTCTTAACCAGAATATCCTGCTCATTTCCATCGTTATCGTCAGTGGCCTCGGCCTGA
Source organism: Azonexus sp. (assembly GCA_041904995.1). Taxonomy (GTDB): domain Bacteria; phylum Pseudomonadota; class Gammaproteobacteria; order Burkholderiales; family Rhodocyclaceae; genus Azonexus. Next base: position 33,484 of record JAYRMB010000009.1, on the reverse strand, counting down.
TCTGGCCGATGTTTACCCGTGGGGCAGGCAATAGCGTCAATCCGGGCGAAGCCACCCTGCTGATCAACCGCGAGGATGCGCAAGTAATTGACGTGCGCGAGGCCGACGAGTTTGCTGCCGGGCATTTGCCGGAGGCGAAGAATCTGCCGCTGAGCAAGCTGGCCGATCGTGCCAATGAGATCGAGAAGTTGAAGGACAAGGCGGTGATCGTCTGCTGCGCTTCGGGCATGCGCTCGAACAAGGCTTGCGGTGAATTGAAGAAGCTCGGCTTTGCCAAGCTGTACAACCTCGCTGGCGGTGTCGACGCCTGGGTGGGGGCGGGCTATCCGATCAAGAAGGGAACCCGCAACAAATGAGCGCTCACGTTCTGATGTACACGACGGCTGTCTGCCCGTACTGCATCCGCGCCAAGCAATTGCTGTCGGCGCGTGGTGTGACGCAGATCGAGGAAGTTCGTGTCGATCTCGATCCGGAGCGACGCGATGAAATGATGCAGAAAACTCAGCGGCGTACTGTGCCGCAGATCTTCATCGGCGACACTCATGTCGGCGGTTGCGACGATCTGTATGCCCTTGACGCTGCCGGCGGCCTGAAGCCCCTGCTCGAAGGCGCCTGAACCTTACAACCTACTGAAAGAAACTCATGGAAAACAACGAACAGCAGCCCATCTTCGGCATCGAAAAACTCTACGTGAAGGACCTCTCGCTCGAAGTGCCGAACGCCCCGGAAATCTTCCTGGAGCAGGATGCGCCGCAAGTCGAAATTCAACTGAACACCAGCGGCCGCGGCGTCGGCGAAGGTGTCGTCGAAGTTGTGCTGACCGTCACCGTTACCGCCCGTGTCGGCGAGAAGACCGTCTTCCTGGTCGAAGTCGGCCAGGCCGGTATCTTCCGCATGATGAACATTCCGGAAGAGCAGATGGAAGGCCTGGTTGCCGTGGCCTGCCCGAACATCCTGTTCCCTTATGCCCGTGAAGCCGTTTCCGATGCCGTCGTGCGCGCTGGTTTCCAGCCCATCGTGCTGCAGCCGGTCAATTTCGAGCAGATGTACCTGCAGCGCCTGCAAGAGCAGCAAGCGCCGACCGAAGTTCCCATCCAGTAAGGAATCGTCATGTGGCGTCGTGCCTTGATTGCTGTTGCCCTGGCTGGCTGCGCGCTGAGCGCGCAGGCCATCGATTACCGTTCGGTCGCCGTGCCGGCGGCCATTCTGTTCGATGCGCCGTCGCAGGCCGGCAAGAAGCTCTATCTGATCAAGGCACAGACGCCGGTCGAGGTAGTGGTTCGCCTCGAAGGCTGGATCAAGGTGCGCGACGCCGAGGGCTCGCTGGCCTGGATCGAGGCGCGTAATCTCACTGAGAAACGCACCTTGGTAGTCACCGCGCCGAAGGCGGAAATCCGCCAGGCGGACAAGCCGGAAGCGGCGGTCGTCGCTGAACTGGAAAAGTGGGTGGCGGTCGATTTCGTCGAGCCCGCTTCGCCCGGTTGGGCCAAGGTTCGTCATCGCGACGGGGCCATCGGTTACATCCGCAGCACGCAAGTCTGGGGTCTATGAACATTACCTTGCTAGGGGCCGGCGCCTGGGGAACCGCGCTGGCCATTGCCTTTGCCGGCAGACATGCCGTCACACTGTGGTCGCGCGAGGAAGACGTCGCCGCCGATCTGCTGGCGACGCGCGAGAATCACCGTTTCTTTCCGGGCTATCGCCTGCCCGAGTCGGTCGCGGTCAGCACCGATTTCGCCGCAGCTGTCGCTGATGCCGAGCTGCTGGTCGTGGCCACGCCGATCGCCGGTCTGCGCCCGACGGTCGAGCGTCTGAAGCAAACCGGCAAGCGCGCGCCCATCCTGTGGGTGTGCAAAGGTTTCGAAGCCGGCAGCGGCAAGTTGCCGCATCAGGTGGTGGTTGAAGTGCTGGGTGAGGATGCCGTTTGTGGTGCCCTGTCCGGCCCCAGCTTCGCCGAGGAAGTGGCTGGTGGTCAGCCGACCGCCGTGTCGCTGGCGGCGAATGACCGGGTCTTCGCGCGTGAAGCCGCGCGTCAATTGCACACCAACCGCTTGCGCATCTACGCCAACGACGATCTGGTCGGGGTTGAGGTCGGTGGCGCGGTGAAAAATGTCCTGGCGATCGCCACCGGCGTCTGCGACGGTCTCGGCCTCGGCCTGAACTCGCGGGCGGCGCTGATGACGCGCGGGCTGGCCGAAATCGCTCGTCTCGGTATCGCGTTGGGTGCCAAGCGCGAGACTTTCCTCGGGCTGGCGGGCATGGGCGATCTTATTTTGACCTGTACCGGCGACCTGTCGCGCAACCGGCGCGTCGGTCTCGGTTTGGCGCAGAACAAATCGCTGCAGCAAATCCTCGACGAACTCGGTCATGTGGCCGAGGGCGTTTATACGGCGCGCGAAGTCGATGCGCTGGCCAGCAAGCTGGCAGTGGATATGCCGATTAGCGCGGCGGTTGCGGCGGTGCTCGATGGCCGCCTGAATGCGGCTGAAGCTGTCGAACGCCTGATGGCGCGTGATCCGAAGGAAGAATTGGCCTGATGCACAGCGGCGGAGTATTCCGCCGCTTGTGAGGTAGGCCCATCCCTCTCTCCTGTCACCGCTGCTGCGGTGCACTGGCCTTTTCAGCCTAATTTGCGCCGGGAAAACCAATCTGTCGCCAGGCTTCAAATACCGTCACGGCGGCGGCATTGGACAGGTTCAGGCTGCGTTGACCAGGCTGCATGGGCAGGCGCAGCCATTGCTCCGGCGGGAATTCGGCGCGGACCTCAGCCGGCAGTCCGGCCGTCTCGCAGCCGAAGACGAAGACGTCGTTTTCCTGAAAACTCACTTGGTAAGGGCTGAGTGTACCTTTGGTCGTCATGGCGAACATGCGCCGTCCCACCATCGCCGCTTTGCATGCCGCCCAGTCGGCATGGCGGACGAGGCGGGCGTATTCGTGATAATCCAGCCCGGCGCGCCGCAGTTGCTTGTCGCTCAAATCGAAACCGAGTGGCTCGACCAGATGCAGCTCGGCGCCCGTATTGGCGCACATGCGGATGATGTTGCCGGTATTCGGCGGAATTTCGGGCTGGTAGAGAACGACGGCGAACACGATTTTCAATGCGGCTGAGACAAGGCCGCAATTATCCTAGAAACCGTGGCGCAAGGCGCGGGCAATCACGGCGACACCGACGCTCGCGGCGCCATGCAGCTTGAGCACGCGGGCGCATTCGCTGGCGGTGGCACCCGTGGTCAGTACGTCATCGACGAGCAGGATGCGTTGGCCGGTGAAGTCGCTCGAACACTCGAAGGCATTGCGTACGTTGGCGTGGCGTTTTTTCAGCGGCAGGTCGGCCTGAGCGCCGGTCGGCCGGGTGCGAAGCAGGCTGCTGCGGTGCACGGGCAATTTGAGGCATTTTCCAAGATGGCGGGCAATTTCGCCGGATTGGTTGAAGCCGCGTTCGCGCAGCCGTTCCGGATGCAAAGGCAGGGGCACGATCAGGTCGTAGGTTTCAGGCGGAATCATTGGCGCGATGGCCTGTGCCGCCCAAGGCGCGACGGCGAGGCTGTGCCCGTATTTCAAGGCCTGAACGATGCGGTCGACCGGGAAATCGTAGATGTAAGGTGCGAAGGTGGCGGCGAAATGTGGTGGTTCGTGCAGGCAGGCGCCGCAACGTTCGCCATGCGTGGTCGCTTGGGCGCATTGTGGGCAGCGTGCTGCTGGCAGGCGGGGCAGGTCGCCGGCGCAGGCTGGGCAGAGCAGCGGCCCGCCGCTGCCATCCCCGCAGAGCAGGCAGGAGGCTGGCAGACAGGCATTCAGACTGCCTTGCGACAGGGTTTTCAGCCAATGCGCCAGCGGGGAGGGTAAAATTGACATCCAGCAGGTCATCCTAGATAATCCATAATTACGCCGAATTTCCGTGTTTGTGAATTCGGCTTTGTTTTTAAAAGCTTTTATTGATGCAAGGGGTCCCCATGCAAGCCAGCAATCTCGCCGCCGTTCCGACCAACGTCTCTCCCGCGCCTGTCAAGCGCTGGACCGTCGAGGAGGTGCTGGCGCTCTACGAGATGTCGCTGATGGACCTGATCTGGCGCGCCCAGGGTGTGCATCGCGAACATTTCGACCCGAACGCCATTCAACGCTCGACGCTGCTTTCGGTCAAGACCGGCGGCTGCTCCGAGGATTGCAGCTATTGCTCGCAATCGGCCCGTTACGACACCGATCTGGAACGCGAACGCCTGATGCCGATCGACGAAGTCGTCGCCGCCGCCAAGGTCGCCAAGGAGAAGGGTGCTTCCCGCTTCTGCATGGGTGCCGCGTGGCGCGGCCCGAAGGATAACGACCTGGACAAGGTGCTGGAGATGGTGCGCGAGGTCAAGGCGCTCGGCATGCAAACCTGCGTCACGCTCGGCATGCTCAAGGATGGCCAGGCCGAAAAGCTGAAGGAAGCCGGTCTCGACTACTACAACCACAACCTCGACACCGACAAGGAATTCTACGGTCAGGTGATCAAGACCCACACGCATGACGACCGCCTCGATACGCTCGATCAGGTGCGCGATGCGGGCATCAATGTCTGCTCGGGCGGCATTATCGGTATGGGCGAATCGCGCAAGAACCGCGCCGCGTTGATCGTTCAGCTGGCCAATCTGCCGAAGCCGCCGGAATCCGTGCCGATCAACAACCTCGTGCCGATCCCGGGCACGCCGATGGCCGCCAACGATCGCCTCGATCCGTTCGAATTTGTACGTACCATCGCCGCCGCTCGCATCGCCATGCCGACCTCCTGGGTTCGCCTGTCGGCCGGCCGCACCGAGATGACCGACGAACTGCAGACACTGTGCTTCCTGGCCGGCGCCAACTCGATGTTCTATGGCGACCGTCTGCTGACCACCGGCAACCCGGATGTCGAGCGTGACGACCAGCTGTTCGCCCGCCTCGGCGTCAAGGCCGTTTGAGCGCTCAGGACAATCTGAACGGATTTGTCGACCGGCAGCACGTCGGTCGGCGCTTTTCCCGCGTTGCAGCGCAATATGGCGAAGGCGATTTCTTCGCTCGCGAGGTCGATCGCCGCATGCAGGAGCGGCTCGATTACGTGCGTATGGAGCCGAAGTGCATCCTCGATCTCGGCTGCAGCCGTGGCGCGAGTCTGCCCGGTTTGGCAGCGCGTTTTCCCAGTGCCGAACTGATCGGCGTCGATCTCTCGCTCGACATGCTGCGCGCCGGGCGTGCGCCGCGCGCCGGCTGGCAACGCTGGCTGGGCCTCGGCAAGTCCGATGCGCAATACCTGGCGGGTGATGCGGCGAATTTGCCGCTCAAAGCGCAGTGCACCGCAGTCGTCTGGTCCAACCTGCTGCTGCATTGGCTGGATAACCCGCTGCCGGCGCTGGCCGAGGCGCATCGCGTGCTTGAGGTCGGCGGACTGCTGATGTTCTCCACGCTGGGGCCGGATACGCTGAAGGAGTTGCGCGCCGCCTTTGCCGACGGCTATGCCCACACGCAACGCTTCATCGACATGCACGATCTGGGCGACATGCTGGTCGAAACTGGCTTTGCCGATCCGGTGATGGACATGGAAGTGATCACCCTGACCTATGACGATTTCGACGCCATGCTGCACGAACTGCGAGCGGCTGGCTCGTCCTGCGCGATGAAGGCGCGTCGCCATGGGCTGACCGGAAAACGCAGCTGGGAAAGCGCGCGCGCAGCCTACGAAGCGATGCGCCGCGACGGCAAGCTGCCGGCCACCTTCGAAGTGGTCTATGGGCACGCCTGGAAGGCGGCGCCGAAGCAGACGGCCGATGGTCGCGCCATCGTTCGCTTCGATCTGCCGCGCAAGAAATAATCAGTCCGGACGTTTCGGGAAGAATTTGAGCGGTTTGCCGGCCTGCACGGTCGGTACCGGTATGGCCTTGCGCCGCCGCTCACGCACGCGCCAGCCGAGCAACAGGGCGACCGCCACCGAGTAAGCCAGCGGCCAAAGCAGCGCCGTTGCCTTGACCAGCCAGAAGTAATGCACGCAGGCCAGGATGGCGATCAGGTAAATGTTTCGATGCAGCTCCTGCCAGCGTCGTCCGCCGAGCCTGCGAATGGCCCATTGGTTCGAGGTGGCGGCCAGCGGGATGAGCAGTACGAAGGCGGCAAAGCCGACGGTGACGAAGGGGCGCTTGAGGATGTCGCGGGCGATGTCGTCGATTTCGAACAGGTGGTCAAAGCCGATAAACGACAGGAAATGCAGCGCTGCGTAGAAGAAGGTGAAGAGCCCGAGCATGCGGCGCAGGCGCAGCAGCCAGTGCCATTCGGTGAGGCCGCGCAGCGGTGAAACGCAGAGGGTGAGCAGCAGCAGGTTGAAGGTCCAGCTGCCGGTCCAGCGCTGAACGAACTCGACCGGGTTGGGGCCAAAGTCGTCGGTCCACGCGGCCCACAAGAGGCGGACGAAGGGCAATAGGCAGAGGGAAAAGACGGCCAGTTTGATGCCGGTCAGTTGGCGGGGTGTGGGATTGAAACTCATGATCAGAAATTCTTGCGCAAATCCATACCCGCATAAAGCCCGGCGACCTGCTCGGCGTAGCCATTAAAAGGAAGCGTCTTGCGCTTGAAGAATTCGCCGAGCCGGCGTTCGTGGCTCTGGCTCCAGCGCTTGTGGGGAACGTCGGGATTCACGTTGGAATAGAAGCCGTATTCGTCGGGCGCGGCCTTGGTCCATACCGTTTCCGGCTGTTTCTCGACAAAGCGGATGCGGACGATGGATTTTGCCCCCTTGAAGCCGTATTTCCATGGCACGACAAGGCGGATCGGCGCGCCGTTCTGCTTCGGCATCACTTCGCCGTACATGCCGACGGCGAGCAGGGTTAGCGGGTGTTTGGCCTCATCCAGACGGATTGCCTCGACATAGGGCCAGTCGAGGAAGGGCACGCGAACGTAGGGCATCTGTTCGGGGTCGGCCAGGCTCCAGAACTCGACGAATTTGGCGTTGCCTGTGATGTCGATGCGCTTGAGCAATTCAGCGAAGGGAATGCCGATCCAGGGCACGACGGCGCTCCAGCCTTCAACGCAGCGCAGGCGATAGATGCGCTCTTCAAGTGGCGCCCATTTGAGCACGTCCTCGATGGCGAAGGTCTTCGCTGCCTTGACCTCGCCGTCGACGGTAATGGTCCACGGCCGCGTCCGCAGGCGATGTGCATGCTTGGCCGGACTGTCTTTATCCGGGCCGAATTCATAGAAATTGCCGTAGCCCGTGACCGACTCGTAGGGCGTGAGCTTTTCGTCGCTGGAAAACGGGCTGGGCCGAACGTCAACGAGTTTTTCGCCGCGGCTGGTCGCGGCCAGACTCAAATTGGTGGCAGCTGCGGTGCACAGGCCCAAAGAGGCAAAAACCAATTGCCGCCGACGCCGGAAAGTTTCTTCCGGCGTGATTTCCGACGGTAAGGGCGTTGGGGAGAAAGGTGTCTTCATGGCTGAGGCTCGATGCGAACTGTAGTGTCGGAACGGTACTCAGCCATTTGGTTCCCGGTGAGTCAGGCGGACAGGGTGGCGCGCAACTCCTGAATGTCGGCTTCGGCCTCGGCGACGAATTCGGCGTAGCGCTCGCGATCGGCTTCGCGGGCGCCCAATTGCTCGGGGGTGATGTCGCTGGGTAGCCAGTCCTGATCGCCGCCGGCGAGCAGGTTGGCGAAATAGAGCACGTCGCGAATGCTGCATGGGGTGCCGACGTCCGACAGGTGGTCATGCTCGCTGATGGCTTTCGCTATCTCTTCGGGCAGGCCGAGCAGGTGCAGCAGGCCTTCGCCAATACTCTCGTGCCAGCCGCGCAGCAGTTCAAACAAGGCGGCCTCATCGGTGCGATACTCGGGGAACTCGGCTGCTCGGAAAAGCAGGTAGAAAACGCCGATGTCGTGCACCAGTCCGGCCAGCATGGCCTCGTCCGGATTGACCCGGCCCAGGCGACGAGCCAGGACGCGGGCAATGGCGGCGACTTCGAGCGAATGCTCCCAGGCCTTGTGGCCGATATGCTCGAAGGCGAGGTGGCGCGATTTCAGCATCTGGTCCATGGCAACGGCCAGCGAAGTCGTGCGCACGACCTCGAAACCGAGGCGGCCAATGGCCGTACCCAGATCGGTGATCGGCCAGCCGGAGGGGTTGTACACCACCGAGTTGGCGATGCGTAGCAGCTTGCTCGAAATCAGCGGCTCGACGCCGACCACCTGCACGACCTTGGCCAGATCGGCCAATGGGTCGCGCAACGTGTTGCGGATTAATACCGCAGCATCAAGACAGGTCGGAAAGTTGACGTCGCCCGAGAGGTCGCGGGCGATCTGGTCGAGGATCTTGAAATGGATATGGTTGTTGTCTGCCGTCATGTCATCCCGAAATGTAACGTTCCAGTTCCGAAATCAGGAACTGTTGCGAACTGATCGTTTCCTTGACCAGGTCACCGATGGAAATCATGCTGAGTACGTTGCCGGTTTCGTCGAGCACCGGCAGGTGGCGGAAGTGCTTTTCGGTCATCAGCGCCATACATTCGTCGAGTGTGGCGCTGGGCGTCACATAGGCGACGCGGTCGCTCATGATGTCGCGGACCAGGGTTTCCTTGGAGCTTTTGCCCTGCAGGATGATCTTGCGGGCATAGTCCCGTTCGGAAAAAATGCCAACCAGTTGTTCCCCGTCGAGTACCAGCAAGGCACCGACGTCGTGTTTTGCCATCACGTTGAGGGCATGAAAAACGGTGTCGCCCGGTGCAACAACAGCCAGCGGGCGCTGTTTTTCAGCCAGCATCTGCTTCAGTGTTTTCATGGCTTGTCTCCTCGTTCTGTTGGGAAAAACTGCCCGTCCAGTCTATTCCGTGGGCCAGGAGATGCCAAGTGGGCAAAAAACAAAAAGGCAGCCGAAGCTGCCTTTTCTGTTGAATGCTGAGGCTGATTAACGCAGGCCAGCAGTGTATTCGGCGACGGCCTTGATCTCGACGTCGGACAGCTTGGCGGCGATCATGCGCATCATCTTTTCCGGGTCGTTGGCGCGCTCTTCGGTGCGGAACGCCTTCAACTGGGCTTCGGTGTATTCCGGGAACTGGCCAGCCAGACGCGGATACTGGGCCGGCAGGCCGGCACCGGCCGGACCGTGGCAGCCGGCGCAGGCCGGGATGCCCTTCTTGAAATCGCCTTGACGCCACAGTTTCTTACCCAGATCGATCTTGGTTTCGTCCTTGGCAGCAGCACCCTTCAGCTTCTGGCTGCCAAACCAGGCGGCAACGTTCTTCATGTCTTCGTCGGACAGCGGAGCGGCCATACCAGCCATGATCGGGTTGTTACGGGCTGCCGGCTTGCCATCGACAGCCTTGAAGTTCTTCAGCTGCTTGTAGATGTATTCCGGAACCTGGCCAGCCAGATGCGGGTTGGCGGAAGCCGGGCTGTTACCGTCGGCGCCGTGACAGGCGACACAGATGGTTTCAGCGATGACCTTGCCCTTGGCCGGGTCGGCCTTGGCATGAGCTTCCTCGGAAGCGTGGGAAACGAAACTGGTGGCGAACAGGATTGCCAGTGCCGCGGTACGGATCATTTTTCGAACTCCTAATGCGCGTCTAGAGGCGCTTTGGCCGGAACGGAAGTTACAAACCTGTTATTCTATATCAGTTCCCCTGTTACTAGGCGGGTCTTCCGAGTTTTTTATGCCTCTGTTCCAACAGGCGGTCTTTCATACGACCGTCGCCCATCTGCGCGACCTGCCGCGCGATTCGGTCCGCGAAGTTGCCTTCGCCGGTCGTTCAAATGCGGGTAAATCGTCTGCAATCAATACCTTGGCCGGACGTGTGCGACTGGCCTTCGTCAGTAAGACGCCAGGCCGGACGCAGCACCTGAACTATTTCACGCTGGCCGAGGGCAAGTACTTCGTCGACCTGCCGGGCTACGGCTTTGCCAAGGCGCCGGAGGAGATCCGGTCGCAGTGGGAAGGCCTGATCGGTCCCTACCTGAACAAGCGCGACCAGTTGGTCGGCCTGGTGGTCATCATGGATTCGCGTCGCCCGTTCACAGAGCTGGACCGCCGCCTGATCGACTGGTTTCGTCCGACCGGCCGGCCGATCCACATCCTCCTGTCGAAGGCCGACAAGCTGAGCCGCCAGGAGCAAGCCAAGATTTTGCGCGAAGTGAAGATGGAAATCGCCTCCTGGGGCGAGGGGCCGTACTCCACTCAGCTGTTTTCCAGTCTGAAGAAGACCGGTATCGAGGAGGCCGAGGCGGTGCTTGCCGTCTGGCTGGATATGGAAAAACCGGTCAAGGAAAACAAAGGGCCCCCGGATAAGGGGGGTCCGGGGGCCAAAATGCCTCAACAGGGTCAAGGCACCCGCTCAGGGAGGTGAAGCGGGAGATAGCGCGTGCCATCTGCGCGATCTGACGCTGGTCAAGGTGAAAAGTTCCGAAGCGGACGAAAATTTTTGAGATTTTTTTCGAGGTAGAAGCATGACTGTAAGTGGCGCCTTTCCCGGAACCCGCATGCGCCGTATGCGGCGCGACGATTTCTCCCGCCGTCTGATGCGGGAATCGGTGCTGACGGCTAACGATTTCATTTATCCGGTGTTTGTTCTCGAAGGCAGCGGCAAGATTGAGGCGGTGAAGTCGATGCCGGGCGTCGAGCGCCAGTCGCTGGATGTGCTGCTGAAAACGGCTGAGCGCGCGGTCAAGCTGGGTATTCCGGCCTTGGCATTGTTCCCAGTGATCGATGCGCCGCTGAAGTCGCTCGGTGCCGAGGAAGCCTACAACCCGGAGGGCCTGGTGCCGCGCGTGGTGCAGGCCTTGAAGCGCGAATTTCCTGAACTTGGAGTCATCACCGATGTGGCGCTCGATCCCTACACCAGTCACGGCCAGGATGGGCTGATCGACGACACGGGCTATGTGCTCAATGACCAGACGCTCGCCGTGCTGGTCAAGCAGGCGCTCTGCCATGCGCAAGCCGGAGCTGATGTGGTGGCGCCGTCCGACATGATGGATGGCCGTATCGGCTGCATCCGTCAGGCGCTGGAGGGGGCGGGGCAAATCTACACCCGCATCCTGGCCTATTCGGCCAAGTATGCGTCCAGCTTCTACGGTCCGTTCCGCGATGCGGTCGGCTCGGCTGGCAACCTCGGCAAGGGCAACAAGTACACCTATCAGATGGATCCGGCCAACAGCGACGAAGCAATGCGCGAGGTGGCGCTTGATCTGGAAGAAGGCGCCGACATGGTCATGGTCAAGCCGGGCATGCCGTATCTGGACATCGTGCGTCGTGTGAAGGACGAGTTCGGTGTGCCGACCTACGCCTATCAGGTGAGTGGTGAGTACGCCATGCTCAAGGCTGCCGCTCAGAACGGCTGGCTGAACGAGGAGGCCGTGGTGCTGGAAAGCCTGCTCGCCTTCAAGCGGGCCGGGGCCGATGGCATCCTGACCTATTTCGCGCTGGATGCGGCGGAGTACCTGAAGCGCTGATTCCCGCGCTCAGAAAGCAAAAGGCGGCTTGCGAGCCGCCTTTTTGTTTGGCCGGCTATCGCTCAGGCGCCGGGCGCGCCGGATTGCGACAAGCAGGCGAAGTAGAGCATTGGCCATTGTTGCGGCCACTGCGCCAGTGGTTCGCGACTGAAGCCGCTGCGGGCGTATTGTTCCCAGCGGCCGACGACATAGCAGCGCAGCAGGTTGGCCAGTGCGCCGAAATCAGCGTCCGCCTTGAGGTTCTCCTGCGTGGCGGCGATGCGTAGCGCCTGTTTCAAGGCCGCCTCGATCTTGTCGAGCAGGCTGTTGATACGGGCCTGAAGGCGCTCGTTTTCATTGACCAGGGCATCGCCGATCAGCACGCGGGTCATGCCGCGGTTCTTCTGGGCGAAGCGCAGCAACAGGCCGAGAATCAGTTCGACCTGCTTGAAGCCTTGGCTTTCCTCGGAAGTGATCTGGTTGATGACGCCGAACAGGCTCTGCTCGATGAATTCGATCAGCCCTTCGAACATCTGGGCCTTGCTGGCGAAGTGGCGGTAGAGCGCAGCTTCGGAACAGTCCAGCTTGGCGGCGAGCGCCGCCGTAGTGATCTTTTCGCCCTTCGGCGTTTCCAGCATTTCGGCCAGGGTCTGCAGGATTTGCAGACGCCGTTCGCCCGGTTTCGTAGCCATCAGGGACCCCCTCCCTATTTTGGTTTTTGCCCAAAAACTACAGTGCACCGCAGCGTTGCGGTATTTGTACGGCAGATTTTACCTTGACGTCGACATAAGGTGGGCGCCGGGAGCTAGTGCTCACCCAGACAGTCTGCATGCCCAGCTTTTTGGCGCTGCGCAGGTTGGGCAGGCTGTCTTCGACCATGATGCAGCGGCGTGGATCGAGTCGCTCCGCCTGCAGCAAGGCGCGGAATCCGGCCAACATCGGTTTGGGCTGGAAGCGGACATTCTCGACGGAGTAGATAGCATCGAAGTAGCGGCCCAGGCCGGTCAGGCTCAGGACGGCTTCAGTGTAGTGACGCGGCGCATTGGAGAAAATGATCTTCCGCCCGGGCAGGCGCTTGAGGGCGTGCAAAAGCGGTTTCTCGAAGACCAGCTGGCGCGCCAGGTCGGGGAACTGATGGGTGGCCAGCAAAAAATGTCGAGGGTTGATGTCGTGATGGCGGATCAGGCCGAGCAGGGTGGCACCGTAGCGTTCCCAGTAGTCCTGGCGAATGCGGGTGGCCTCGTCGGCGTCGACGCCTAGATGGCGCTCGATGTATTCCCGCATTGCCCGGTTGATGTGCGGAAAGATGTGCGGCGTGGCGTTGTGCAGCGTGTTGTCGAGATCGAACAACCAGGTGTGGCTGGTGGATTGGCGCATGGGCCTTGGTAGATTTCAGGCGATAAAAAAGCCCGCCGAAGCGGGCTGTCGGTGTTTAGCGCGACTTGATCATGGTGCCGACGCCGTGGTCGGTCAGGATTTCAAGCAGCAGCGCATGTTCGACGCGGCCGTCGATGATGTGCACGCCCTTGACCCCGTTGCGTGCGGCATCGAGGGCCGAGCCAATCTTCGGCAACATGCCGCCGGACAGCGTGCCGTCCTCGACCATTTCGTCGATTTCCTTGGGCGTGATGCCGGTCAGCAGGTTGCCGGCCTTGTCCAGTACGCCCGGGGTGTTGGTCAGCAGCACCAGCTTTTCGGCCTTAAGCACTTCGGCGATCTTGCCGGCGACTACGTCGGCGTTGATGTTATAGGTTTCACCGTCAACACCCACGCCGATCGGCGCGATGACCGGAATGAAGGCGCCGGTGTCGAGCAGGGCGATCAGCGACGGGTCGATCGAGGTGATGTCGCCGACCTGGCCGACGTCGATCAGGTCGCCCGGATTGTCCTTGTTCTCCAGCATCAGTTTCTTGGCGCGGATGAAGTTGCCATCCTTGCCGGTCAGGCCGACGGCCTTGCCGCCATGCTGGTTGATCAGATTGACGATTTCCTTATTCACCTGGCCACCGAGCACCATCTCGACCACTTCCATGGTCTCGGCATCGGTCACGCGCATGCCCTGGATGAATTCGCCCTTCTTGCCGACGCGGGTCAGCAGGTTTTCGATCTGCGGACCGCCGCCGTGCACGACGACGATATTGAAGCCGACCAGCTTGAGCAGCACGACGTCACGTGCAAAGCACTGCTTCAGATGATCGTCGGTCATGGCGTTGCCACCGTATTTGACGACGATGGTCTTGCCGTGGAAGCGCTTGATATAAGGCAGGGCTTCGGCCAGAACGGCGGCCTTGATGCCGGGGGCGAGGTTTTCGAGGCTCATGGCGGGCTCCAATGGAAATCGCCGCGGATTGTACAAAGAAAAAGGCCGGAACGGGGTCCGGCCTTTGTGAGATTGGGTACAGATTAGTCGATGGTCAGCCTTTTAGTCGGGCTGGCGGCGCGTTTCGGCAGGGTGAGTTCGAGTACCCCTTCGTTGAATTTAGCGCTGGCCTTGGCATCGTCGATTTCCTGTTCCAGTTGGAAAGAGCGGGAAACCTTGCCGAAATAGCGTTCGGAACGCAGTAGGCGCTCACCTTCCTTGATTTCCTTCTCCTGCTTGATTTCTCCGCTGATCGAAACGGTATTGCCTTCGACCACGACGTGAATATCTTCCTTTTTGACGCCTGGCAGCTCGGCGTGAACCAGGTAACTGTCCGCTTGCTCCTTGACGTCCATCTTGATCGATGGTGTCTGGGCCGGCGGGTTGTTGAACTCAACCGGACGAACGAAGAAGCCGCGGAACAGGTCGTCGAAAGGATCGATACGAGTGATGTTTGCCATGATGGGTCTCCTCAACGGGTTGAATGTTGTAAGACCAATATAGGGCGGCTGCCGCCAGTTTCAAGCGTTATGTCGACAGCATGGGAAGCAGCCGGATCGCATCGCGGTTGGACCACGAAAAGCAGCGTTCTGCGGCCTCTTGCCAGGGCAGCCAGCACCAGTTGAGGTGTTCGGCAGGCGCAATTTTGATTTCCGGCTTGCTGGGCAGGCGTAGCCCGAAAACGTGTTCGACGTTATGCGTAACGCCAGGCGCGTAGCGGTGCCGCCATTCCGGGAAGATGTCGTAGGTGTTGCAGATGGACCAGTCACTCAACTCGCCGGTGCAGATGCCAGTTTCTTCGGCTAATTCCCGCCAAGCCGTGGCCACTAGCGTCTCTTCGCCTTCGCGGCTACCGGTGACCGATTGCCAATAGCCGGGATGGCTGGCTCGTTCCAGCAACAATACCTCCAGGTCGGCGGTGTGGATGACGACCAGAACGGAAACTGGTTGCTTGGGCGCCTTCATAGACCGGGAAAACGCGGAATACCGCGGGCAGGCGTGTCGAGAAGAATCCACAGCGGCTGCCTTGTTTCTCGTCTGCCCTCGATGGCGGCGAGCAATACCTCCAGCAGCGTTGAAAAATCATCCGGATTCAGCTGACGTAAGTGAGCGCAGCCCTCGATCAAAAGGACGTGCCCGGGAGCGGGCTTCCAGTCCGGATCGAGCAGGCAGTCCACCAGCGCATCGAAATTGGCACCGTACCAATCGGGAAACTCAAAAGCCGTCCCGAGCTTTTTCAGTGCGTCTTGAAAATCCACCGCTTGGCCAAGCGCTGCCGACAGTATGGCGAAGTGTGCGGACTCAGCTTGCTGCCTGAGTGCTGCCGCGTGACCGGCGGGTAGGTAGAAAACGCCGGCCTGTTCGATGTCCATTAATGGCAGCTTGCTCATTCGCGAATTCTCCGGAAAGTCCGGTAGTGATCATCGGTGTAATAGAACTCACCGCCCTCTCCGGCGATGATGCGGCGCGGACCTCGGTCGTTGCGCCACGGAGACTTGACCGTGTATTCGCGGTAATAGCCACGGAAGCGTTGCGGTAACCGTTTCTCAAAATTGCCGAAGACAATCCCGTCTCTGGTGTAGGGGAAGGGGCCGCCCGCTTTGATCAGCGACAGGGTTTGTCGAGCTTCGGCGGGCAAATCCGCCTTGGCGATCCAGTCCCCTGAGCCTTGTGTCGAAAACGGAGATGCCTGAAAAGAAAAAGCGCTTCCGATCGCCAGCCAGCAGACGATCAGGAAGCGCAGCCAGTGGAGCATGGCGCTTAGTTTTCAGGCGTCGCTGCGACCTCGACCTGGGTTTCTACCTTCTGACGCAGGCGGATGTGCAGTTCGCGCAGTTGCTTCTCGTCGACGCCAGACGGTGCATCGGTCAGCAGGCACTGAGCGCGCTGCGTCTTCGGGAAGGCAATAACGTCGCGGATCGACTCGGCACCGGTCATCATGGTGACGATACGATCCAGACCGAAGGCCAGGCCGCCGTGCGGTGGTGCGCCGTACTTGAGGGCATCGAGCAGGAAGCCGAACTTGGCCTGTTGTTCTTCCGGGCCGATGTTGAGCGCCGCAAAAACCTTTTCCTGAACGTCGGCGCGGTGGATACGGACGGAGCCGCCGCCCAGTTCCCAGCCGTTTAGCGCCAAGTCGTAGGCCTTAGCCAGGCACTTGCCTGGATCGGTGGCCAGGAATTCGAGATGCTCGTCCTTCGGGCTGGTGAAAGGGTGGTGGCAGGCGGTCCAGCGCTTGGACTCGTCGTCGTACTCGAACATCGGAAAGTCGATGACCCACAGCGGTGCCCACTTGGCGCCGGTGACGAAGCCTTTTTCGTGGCCGATCTTGATGCGCAACGCACCGAGGGCATCGCTGACGATCTTGGCCTTGTCGGCACCGAAGAAGATCAGATCGCCGGATTGCGCGCCGGTACGTTCGAGCACGGTACGCAGCGAGGCCTCCGAAAGGTTCTTGACGATCGGCGACTGCAGGCCGGTTTCATTGACCTGGGTGACGTCGTTGACCTTGATGTAGGCCAGACCCTTGGCGCCGTAGATGCCGACGAACTTGGTGTACTCGTCGATTTCACCGCGGGTCAGTGAGGCGCCGCCTGGAATGCGCATGGCGGCGATGCGGCCGCCTTCGCTGTTGGCGACATTGGCAAAGACCTTGAAAGCGACGTCCTTGAAGGCGTCGGCGACATCGACTAGTTCCAGGGTGACGCGCAGGTCCGGCTTGTCGGAGCCGAAACGACGCATCGCTTCAGCGTAAGTCATGCGCGGGAATTCCGGTAGTTCGACGTCGATGGCCTCCTTGAAGACGCGGCGGATCAACTTTTCCATCAGCGCGGTGATTTCGTCCTCGCTCATGAACGAGGTTTCGATATCGACCTGGGTGAATTCCGGCTGGCGATCGGCGCGCAGGTCTTCGTCACGGAAGCACTTGGTGATCTGATAGTAGCGGTCGAAACCGGCAACCATCAGCAACTGCTTGAACAGTTGCGGCGACTGCGGCAAAGCGAAGAACTGGCCCGGATGGACGCGCGATGGCACCAGGTAGTCACGGGCACCTTCCGGCGTGGATTTGGTCAGCATCGGCGTTTCGACGTCGATGAATCCGTTGTCGTCCAGGAAGCGACGGAAGGCGCGGGCCGTCTTGTAGCGCAGCATCAGGTTGTTCTGCATCTGCGGGCGGCGCAGATCGATAACGCGATGGGTCAGGCGAACGTTTTCCGAGAGGTTTTCTTCGTCCAGTTGGAACGGGGGGGTGACGGCCGGGTTCAGTACTTCGATTTCGTGGCACAGCACCTCGATTTCCCCGGAAGCGAGATTGGCGTTGGTCGTGCCGACCGGACGCGGACGGACCTTGCCGGTGATTTTCAGACAGAACTCGTTGCGGACGGATTCGGCGATCTTGAAGGCATCGGCACGGTCCGGGTCACAAACGACCTGAGCCAGGCCTTCGCGGTCGCGCAAATCGATGAAGATGACACCGCCGTGGTCACGGCGACGATGGGCCCAGCCGCACAGAGTGACGATCTGCCCGTCGAGGGCGGCATTGAGTTGTCCGCAGTAATGGGTACGCATGAAACTTTCCGTTGGGGAATTTAGGTGTTGGTAATAACGCGATGGTTGGGCGGTGGAGCGACCACACCCATGGAGATGATGTACTTGAGAGCTTCGTCGACCGTCATGTCGAGCTCGACGACATCGCTGGCTGGCATCATCAGAAAGAAACCGGATGTCGGGTTGGGCGTTGTCGGGACGTAAACGCTCACGTAACTGCCGGAAAGATGGTTGACGATGTCTCCGCCTGGCTGGCCGGTGAGGAACGCGATAGTCCAGCTGTCACGATGCGGATAACGAACCAGCAGCGCTTGGCGAAAGGCATTGCCGTTCGGCGAAAACAGCGTATCGGAAACCTGCTTGACGCTGTTGTAGACCGAATTGACGACCGGAATGCGGGCGAGAAACTTTTCCCACCAGCCGACCAACTTCTGGCCGATAAAGTTGGCGGCAAGCAGGCCGGTCAACAGAATCATCGCCAGCGTCAGCACGGCGCCGGCGCCCGGAATGGCAAAGCCGAACAGATTCTGCGGATGAATGGCTTCCGGCAGAAGGCGCAAGGACTGGTCCAGGGTGCTGACGATAAGCGACAGCACCCAGCCGGTAATGACCAGCGGGACCCAGATCAGCAGGCCGGTAATGAAATAGCGCTTGATTAATTGGCCACGCACGACGAGCAGCTACCTTCACCGGTTTGACAAGGCGGAGGAGCGCTCGGCTTGCTGCCACCCTTGAAATCGGTGGCGTACCAGCCGCTACCCTTCAATTGGAAGCCTGCGGCAGACAAAAGCTTGCCATAGGTCTCCTTGCCACATTCGGGGCAGGTCGTCAGTTGCGGATCGCTCATCTTTTGCAGATGTTCTTTCTGGAATCCGCAGGCGTCGCAGCGATATTCATAAATCGGCATGGGGTCCTCCAAAACCTTGAATTATAACCAGATGTGCCGATCAGGTATATCGTGGCGCTTGGCCGAAATTCAATAGATCAGGCCAAGATAGCTTGCCGTCAGCGTTTTTCCCCAGAAAAGCGCGATGACTCCGGCAGCCGCCAGGTAGGGGCCGAACGGAATTGGCACGTTGCGGCCATGCTTGGCCAGAACGATCAATGCGATACCAACTACAGCACCAACAACCGAGGAGAGTAGGATGATTGCCGGTAGCATTTGCCACCCCAGCCAAGCTCCAAGCGCGGCCAGCAGTTTGAAATCCCCGTAGCCCATGCCTTCCTTGCCAGTGGCAAGCTTGAATAGCCAGAAAACGGACCATAGAGACAAATAGCCTGCCATTGCGCCTATGACAGCTGACGGTAGATCAGTGAAGGTGCCAACCAGATTGAAGAGCAGGCCGAGCCAAAGAAGGGGAAGGGTGATCGAGTCAGGTAGCAGTTGCGTATCGATGTCGATCCCTGTCAGCGCGATCAATCCCCATATCAAGAGTAGCGCACCGAAGCAGGCCAAGGTTGGACCAAAGTGCCACGCAACGAATGCTGACAGGAGTCCTGTGCAGGCTTCCACAACGGGGTAGCGCAAGGAGATGGCTTGGCCGCAGTTGGAACACTGACCCCGGAGGATCAGGAGGTAACTTAGTAGCGGAATATTTTCATAGGCGCGAATCTGATGCTCGCAATGCGGGCATCGCGAGCGCGGCTGGGACAGCGTCAGCGCTTGCTTAGCATCAACCGACGCCAATTCCTCCCGTAGTTCCGCGCACTGGCTTGCCCATTCCGCTTCCATCATTTTTGGTAGGCGATGGATGACTACGTTGAGAAAACTGCCGATACATAAACCAATGAGGCCTGACACGATTGTCAGGCCAAAAACGTTATCGATCAGCATTAAACGACAGAACCTAGCTTGAAGATCGGTAGATACATCGCGACCACCATGCCTCCTATTAGGGTGCCAAGCACAACCATAATCAACGGCTCCATCAGGCTGGACATGGCCTCAACCGCATCGTCGACTTCCTGCTCGAAGAAGTCGGCAACTTTTGAAAGCATTGAATCCAAGGCGCCGGATTCTTCACCGATGGCCACCATTTGAGTAACCATGTTTGAAAACAGATTAGTGTTTTGCATGCTCGTGGTTAGGCTAGTCCCTGTGGCAACCTCGCCTTGAATTTGGCGTGTAGCTACCTTGTAAACATAGTTGCCAGCTGCCCCTCCAACCGAATCTAGTGACTCAACTAACGGCACGCCCGCTGCAAACATGGTTGCTAAAGTTCTTGTCCAGCGCGCAATTACTGCTTTGCGAATAATGTCTCCAAAAATAGGCAGTCGAAGCAGTAGGCGATCCATTGCCATCTGAACTTTCTCGGAGCGCTTCCAAGCTTCAAAGAAGGCATATAACCCGCCACCAATTGCTCCAAATATTGCCCACCAATAAGCAACGAAGAAATCGGATATGGCGATTACCACAAGTGTTGGAGCGGGGAGGTCAGCTCCGAAGCTCTTGAATACATCCTTGAATGCGGGGATCACGAATATCATGATGACGGCAGTAATGACGAATGCGACAACGATCACTGCAATTGGGTAAAACAATGCGGATTTAATCTTGCTCTTGATGGCGAGGATTTTTTCTTTGTAGGTTGCTAATCTGTCTAACAGAGAGTCAAGAATCCCGGCCTGTTCCCCTGCAGCAACGAGGTTACAGAATAAGGCATCGAAATATAGGGGATACTTTCGAAATGCTTGAGAGAGAGAACTTCCGGTTTCTACATCTGCTTTAATGTCAAGCAATAGCTTGCCGACTGCGGGGTTCGCGTGCCCACGTCCGACAATGTCAAACGCTTGCAGCAGTGGGACGCCAGATTTCATCATGGTGGCAAGTTGCCGAGTGAACAACGTGATGTCCTTGTCAGTAACCTTGCCGCCACTCTTGAAACGTAATTTCTTAATTTGTGCGTTGGTAATCCCTTGCCGACGCAGAGTAGTGTTTACCACTGATTCGCTAGCCGCACGCATCTCTCCGCGAACGGTCTTGCCATCCTTATTTCTACCTTCCCACAAGAATGTACTCTCGTTGACTTTAGAGCCTCGAGCCTTTGTAGAAGTGGCCATCTATTTTTCCCCTCTATGCGTTCGTTGTGCTCAAGACCTCGTCAAGCGAGGTGAGTCCTTGTTTTACTTTAAGTAATCCGGATTCGCGCAAATCCTTGACCCCTTCCAGTTTGGCTTGAGCGGCTAGGTCTAGAGCAGTGGCTCCGCTCATGATTAAGCGTTGAGTAGCCTCGGAAATGGGCATGACCTGATAAATACCTACCCGGCCTTTGTAGCCGGAACCTTTACAGCGATCGCAGCCGCCTGGCCCATAAAGTGTCCAGGAACCATCCAAGTCTTCTTCCTTGAATCCCGCGTCGAGCAGTGCCTGTTCAGGAACTGTCATCGGTTGCTTGCAGGTGCACAGGCGCCGGGCCAAACGTTGGGCGGTGATCAACAGGATGCTGGAGGCGATGTTGAAAGTTGGGACGCCCATGTTCATCAGGCGGGTCAGCGTTTGGGGCGCGTCATTGGTGTGTAGGGTGGACATTACCAAGTGACCGGTTTGTGCAGCTTTGATCGCGATCTCGGCCGTTTCCAGGTCACGAATTTCGCCGACCATGATGATGTCCGGATCCTGGCGCAGGAAGGATTTCAGGGCTGCGGCGAAGGTGAGGCCGACCTTGTCGTCAACGTTGACTTGATTGATCCCGGCGAGATTGATTTCCGCGGGGTCTTCTGCCGTCGAAATGTTGACGCCTTCTTTGTTCAGAATATTCAGGCAGGTGTAGAGCGATACGGTCTTGCCGGAGCCTGTGGGCCCGGTCACCAATACCATCCCATAGGGGCGGCCGATGGCATCTAGCAAAGAGGCTTTTTGCTCTGGCTCGTAGCCGAGGGCTTCGATACCCAAGGTTGCAGACGTCGGGTCGAGAATGCGCAATACGATCTTCTCTCCCTGCAGTGTCGGCAGGGTGCTGACTCGGAAGTCGATGGCTCGTGTCTTGGAAAGAACCAGCTTCATGCGTCCGTCTTGCGGGACACGCTTTTCCGCGATGTTCAGACGGGAAATAACCTTGATGCGCGAAGCGATTTTTTCCTTGATGGCCAAGGGGGGCGTAGCAACTTCGCGCAATATGCCATCGACGCGGAAGCGAATTCGGTAGTACTTTTCGTACGGTTCGAAGTGAATGTCCGAGGCCCCGTCGTTGATGGCATCAAGCAGGATTTTCTGAATGAATTTGACGACAGGTGCGTCGTCGATCTCTTGCGCCGCGTCATCGCTTTTGCTGGCAGCCTCCTCATCGAGGAAGTCCAGGTTGATGTCTTCGTTAGCGAGATTCTTCAGCGTGTCAGCAGCGGACTCCGAATACTTGGCTACCAACGGGGTCAGCTTCGGGTGTTCTACGACGATAGGGTCGACGGCAAGCCCGGTTTGAAAACGAATTTCGTCTAGCGCGCGCAGGTTGGTCGGGTCGGCAATGGCGACGGAGAGCCTGTTGCCGCGCTTGTTCAGCGGGATAACCTTGTGCGAGGAGATCAGTTTGCGGTCAATCGCATCGGCCGGAATATGCGCTTCGTCGAAAGCGGCAAGGTCCAGCAGTGGATAGCCGAAGGTATCGGCAACAAAACGAGCAATATCGATTGCGCTGGCGCGCTTGCTCGTAATGATCTGTTCGATCAACGGAACCTTGGCGGCGGCAGCCTCTGTCAGCAGTTGTTCGGCCTCCGCTTCCTTGATCTTGCCGGCCTGAACGAGCGCTCTGGCCAGGCCGCTGAGCGGTGGGGATTGCGGGGTTGCTGCCATTGGTTGATCTTGTGAAATGCCGTTTAGATCGTTGGATGATGCAACGCAGGCGGCGGTTTGTAAAGCGTGAATCGTGGCGTTAGTTTGCCTCGGGCCTGTAAATACGGGCGGTTACGACACTGCGGTCTTCAGTTTGCAGTATTTCCACCGGTACGTCGCACACCTTGATGCTCATGCCAGACTCGGGAATATCCTGGAAATGCTCGAGAATTAGACCATTCAGGGTTTTCGGACCATCAAGGGGAAAGTCGAGTCCGAGGGTTCGGTTGAGATCCCGGAGAGGGCGACCGCCGTCTACGATGACAGTATCGTTTTCACTCCAAACGAGACGCTGTCCTAGACTCGGCAGAGAGGTTGTGAAGTCGCCGACGAACTCCTCGATGATGTCTTCCAGAGTCAGAAGGCCCAATATTTCACCGTACTCGTCCACGACGAAACCGATGCGCTGACGGTTTTCTTGGAAGAAGGCCAGTTGGGAGAAGGCGGGGGTACCGGCGGGTATGTAATACGGCGCTTGCAACTGATCGAGCAGCGAGTTGTGGCTCAACTCTTCTGCGGTGCCAAATGTGGGCAGTAGGCGCCGGACCGGCAGAATGCCCAGCAATTGGTCTAAGGATTCGCGGCAAACCGGCAGTCTGCTGTGATGACTGGTGGACAATTGCTCCCTGACTCTTTCCCAGTCTTGGTCGATATCGAGTATCTCGATTGAGCCGCGTGGTGTCATCAAGTCTTCAACCGTGATCTGATTCAGATCGAACAGGCTAGAGAGGATTGCTTGGTGTTTTTGCGGGATCAGGTGAGAGGATTCCAGCACCAGGCTACGCAGCTCTTCCGGAGAGAGTTGCGGTGTCGAGTCGTTTTTCTCGGGCTGCAGGCGGAGCAGTTTCAGCAGGGCGCTCGAGAAGAGATTGACGAACCAGACGGCGGGGTAAAAGAGTTTCAGCAGAGGCGTGAGAAGATAGCCCAGAATCAGGGCCAAGCGATCGCTATGTGTGGCGCCGATGACCTTGGGGGTGATTTCCGAAAACACCAGAATGGCAAAGGTCACTAATAATGTGGCAATGCCCAAGGCCAGTTCGTCGTTACCGAACAACTGGATGCTGATGATGCTAACCAGCATCGCGGCAGCAGAGTTGATCAAATTGTTGCCGAGCAGGATGACGCCGAGCATCTTGTCGGTTTTATTCAGCAGCTCTAGGGATTTTTGCGCCCCTTTGTTGCCGGCTTGGGCGAGATGGCGCAGCCGGAAGCGATTCGAGGCCATCATGGCCGTTTCGCTCAAGGAGAAGAAGGCGGAGAGGGCTAAGAGAACTGCCAGGCAAGAGAACAGGACGGAAAGCGGAATGTTTTCCACTTCAGGTCAGCGTCCGAGCAGTACTTCGGCGACGAAGCGGCTACCGACGTAGGCCAGGATCAGCAGGGCGAAGCCGCTCAGGGTCCAGCGCAAAGCACGCTTGCCGCGCCAGCCCCAGGCGTGACGGCCGATCAAAAGCGTGGCGAAGATGCCCCAGGAGGCGAAGGCGAAAAGGGTCTTGTGGTCGAAGGCCAGCGGCTTGCCAAACAAGGTTTCGGAGAAGAAGACGCCACTACCGACTGCCAGAGTCAGCAGAGTGAAGCCGAGCAGCAGCATGCGGAAGAGTAGGGATTCCATGGCCAGCAGCGGCGGCAGGCTGGTCAGGCTGCGCTTGAGCAGGCGTTTGTGCAGGGCGTTTTCGGTGAAGCCCATGAAAATGGCGTGCAGCGCCGACAGCGTCAGCAGGCTGTAAGCCAGCATGGCGGCGAGGAAGTGCAGCTTGAAACCGAGTGCATTGGCGTGAGCGACGACATGTACGTTGGGGAAAAGTACTGGTGCTGCGGTGCACGTGGCCGCCAGGGGCAAAACCATGGGCTGCATGCCTTCCATGCGAGACATGAAACTCTCGAGCCAATAAATCAGTACGGCCAGCCACATCATCAGCGACAGGGCGAAACTGAACGAGAAGCGCATACCGGCCTCTGAGAACAAGGCGTCTTGCAGGCCAAAGGCGTGGATGAGCAGGGCTCCGGCGATGGCGGTGCGTTCCCAGGTTTGCATTGGGCGGGCAACGCTTTGGGTGTCGCTTTCGCGCCAGCGGGTGTTCCAGAAATGGAAACCGAGCGCTGCATAAACGAGCGCGGCGAGAATGTGCGGCAGAAGCTGAATTACAATGTCGGCCATTCGCGAATTCTACTAGAAGCCTATCTGACATGCTCGACAACCTGACGACACGCCTTGCCCGCGTCATGAAGACGCTGAAAGGCGAAGCCCGCCTGACCGAATCGAATATCGCCGACGCCCTGCGCGAAGTGCGCATGGCGCTGCTCGAGGCCGACGTTGCGCTGCCGGTGGTGAAGGATTTCATCGCTGCGGTGAAGGAAAAGGCCGTCGGCCAGGAAGTTATCGGTTCCCTGAACCCAGGGCAGGCGCTGATCGGTGTGGTGCACACAGAACTGACCAAGATCATGGGCGATGCCCACGAAGGCATCAATTTCAATACCCAGCCGCCCGCTATCATGTTGATGGCCGGTCTGCAGGGGGCGGGCAAGACCACCACGGTCGGCAAGCTGGCCAAGTTCCTCAAGGAAAATCACAAGAAGAAGGTGTTGGTCGTTTCCTGCGACGTCTATCGTCCGGCGGCGATCGAGCAGCTGAAATCGGTGGCCGCTCAAGCCGGCGTCGATTTCTTCCCGTCGAATGTCGGCGAAAAGCCGGAAGCGATTGCCGCTGCCGCCATCGATTGGGCCAAGCGTCACTACCACGACGTGTTGCTGGTCGATACGGCCGGTCGGTTGGCCATCGACGAAGAGATGATGGCCGAGATCAAGCGTCTGCACGCCGAGATCAAGCCGATCGAAACCCTGTTTGTCGTCGACGCCATGCTGGGCCAGGATGCGGTCAATACGGCCAAGGCCTTCAACGAAGCGCTGCCACTGACCGGTGTCGTGTTGACCAAGCTGGACGGCGATGCACGTGGCGGTGCAGCGTTGTCGGTGCGGCATATTACCGGCAAGCCAATCAAGTATGCCGGCGTTGGCGAAAAACTGAGCGGTCTGGAAGCCTTCCACCCCGAGCGGATGGCTTCGCGCATTCTCGGTATGGGCGATGTCCTGTCGCTGATCGAAGAGGCGCGCAAGGGCATCGACGAGGAAAAGGCCGTTGCTTTCGCCAAGAAGCTGAAGTCTGGCAAGGGCTTCGATCTCAACGACTTCAAGGATCAGATGGCCCAGATGCGCAACATGGGCGGTTTGACCGCGCTGATGGACAAGATGCCGGCCCAGGTCGCGCAGATGGCGGGGCAACTGCCGGCCGGTGCAGAGAACAAGATGGTTGGCCGCGTCGAAGGCATCATCAATTCGATGACGCCGGCAGAGCGTGCCAAGCCGGAGCTGATCAAGGCCAGCCGCAAGCGCCGCATTGCCGCCGGTGCTGGCGTTCAGGTGCAGGAAGTGAATCGTCTGCTCAACCAGTTCGAGCAGACCCAGAAGATGATGAAACAATTCTCCAAGGGCGGCATCGGCAAGCTTATGCGCGGCATGAAGGGCATGTTGCCGGGCATGCGTTGATTTTTGCCCGATTGCTGCGGTGCACCGCAGCAATCGGCTAAAAACCATTTACTTGGCCGGCGCCTGCGCCAGGCGCGATGGTGCTTCGTAACCCCATTGGTTCTGCCAGGCTGCGCGCACCATGTTTGGATATTCCGGCTTGCCCAGGCTGCCGTTGTAGCGGCCTAGCGCTCGATAAAGGTCGCCCTTTTCGATATCCAGGTAGTGGCGCAGGATGGTGCAGCCGTAGCGCAGGTTGGTCCGCAGGTCGAACAGCGAATCCTCCGGGCGGCCGATCAGTTTTACCCAGAAGGGCATGACCTGCATGTAGCCGCGTGCGCCCGCCGACGAAACGGCGTACTTGCGAAAACCTGATTCCACCTGCATCAGACCGAGCACGAGTTGCGGATCGAGGCCGGCGCGCGTCGCTTCGTAATGCACGCTACGCAACAGGTCGATCCGGTATTCGCGGTTCGGAATCCGTTTTTCCAGTCGTGCCGACATGGCGCCCAGCCAGTCCGCTGCCTGCATCGGGGTCTTGAACGAGCTGACAGCCGGCCGGCTGTCAGAAACCGCCTTGTGCAGTGCCGCCTGCACGCTGGCCGCGAGCGGTTCGTATTTCTGCGCCCCGGCAAAAGCGGCGGTGGCGCAGAAACACGCAAGTGTGACGATCAGGCGGCGCACAGCTTCCCTTGCAGCAGGCCGACGATCTCGCTTTGGGCGACCATGGTCGCCTCGGCATCAGTGCGGCCCTTGTATTCGAACTGACCTTCCTTCAGGCCGCGTTCACCGATCACCACGCGATGCGGGATGCCGATCAACTCCATGTCGGCGAACATGACGCCTGGGCGCTCGTTGCGGTCGTCGAGCACGACGTCGATGCCGAGTTTCTTCAAATCGGCGTAAAGCTGGTCGGCCGCGGCCTTGACGGCGTCGCTCTTGTGGTAGCCCATCGGCACGATGCAGACCGCGAACGGTGCGATGGTGGCCGGCAGGATGATGCCTTTCTCGTCGTTGCCCTGTTCGATGGCGGCGCCAACGATACGGGAAACGCCGATACCGTAGCAGCCCATCTCCATGATCTGGCTCTTGCCCTGCTCGTCGAGGAAGGCGCAGTTCAGCGCCTGGGCGTACTTGGTGCGCAACTGGAAAATGTGGCCAACCTCGATGCCGCGACAGATTTCGAGCTTGCCCTTGCCATCAGGCGACGGATCGCCGGCGACGGCGTTGCGGATATCGAAAACTTCCGGTTCCGGCAGGTCGCGGCCAAAATTGACGCCGGTCAGGTGGAAGCCGGCCTCATTCGCGCCGCACACGAAGTCGCTCATCACGGCCACGGCACGGTCGGCGAAAATTGCCACTTTCTGCGTGTCCACCGCAGCAGGGCCGATGTAGCCCGGCTTGCAGCCCAAGGCTTCCTCCACCTCGGCTTCAGAAGCGAAACGGAAGGGCGAAATGGCGCCGATCTTGCCGGCTTTGATTTCGTTCAGTTCGTGGTCGCCGCGCAATAGCAGCAGAGCGAAGGTCTTGCTTCCGTCTTCCTTCTCGCTGACCACGGCGATGGATTTGACGATGCGGTCGAGGCCAACGTTCAGGAATTCAGCGACATCGGCACAGGCCATCTTGCCCGGCGTGGCGACCTTGGTCATGGCTTGGCTCGCTGCTGCACGCGGCGTAGCCGGCGCGAGTGCTTCGGCCAGTTCGACGTTGGCGGCGTAGTCGGAGTCCGGGCAAAAGGCGATGTCGTCCTCGCCGGAATCGGCCAACACGTGGAATTCATGCGAGCCGGTGCCGCCGATCGAGCCGGTGTCAGCAGCCACGGCGCGGAACTTCAGGCCAAGGCGGGTGAAGATGCGGCTGTAGGTCGCGTACATATTGCCGTATTCGCGCACCAGATCTTCGAAAGAAGTGTGGAAGGAATAGCCGTCCTTCATCAGGAACTCGCGACCGCGCATGACGCCGAAACGCGGGCGAATCTCGTCGCGGAACTTGCTCTGGATCTGATAGAGATGGATCGGCAGCTGGCGGTAGCTCTTCACGTCGCGGCGAACGACATCGGTAATGACCTCTTCGTGCGTCGGTCCGATGACGAAGTCGCGTTGATGGCGATCCTTGAAGCGCAGCAGTTCCGGGCCATAGGCCGGGCCACGGCCGGATTCTTCCCACAGTTCGAAGGGCTGAACTGCCGGCATCAGCAATTCCAATGCGCCGGCGTTGTTCATCTCCTCGCGCACGATGTTCTCCACCTTGCGCAGTACGCGCAGGCCGAGCGGCATCCACGTGTAGATACCGGCAGCCGAGCGTTTGATATAGCCGGCGCGCAGCATCATTTTCTGGCTGATGACTTCGGCGTCGGCCGGGGCTTCCTTGAGGGTGGTGAAGAAGAACTGCGAAGTGCGCATGGGGGGGCTCATGAAAACGTTGCAAAAGAGAGATTTTACACGCAGAGCGTTTTTTGCATGGGCGCAGGCTTTGTGAAAGAATTGAGGCAACCAATTATTTTTAGCAGGATTTTTATGCTCGACCGTGAAGGCTATCGCCCCAACGTCGGCATCATCTTATGTAACGCAAAGAACGAGGTATTCTGGGGCAAGCGCATCCGTGAACATTCCTGGCAGTTTCCGCAAGGCGGCATCAAACGGGGCGAAACCCCGGAAGAGGCCATGTATCGGGAACTCTTTGAGGAGGTCGGTCTCCGGCCGGAACACGTGCGCATCCTCGGTCGAACCAAGGGCTGGTTACGTTATGACGTGCCGACACAATGGATCAAGCGCGAATGGCGAGGCTCTTACAAGGGGCAAAAGCAGATTTGGTATCTGCTGCGACTGGTAGGGCGCGATAGCGACATTTCTCTGCGTGCAACCAGCAAGCCGGAATTCGATGCTTGGCGTTGGAACGATTATTGGGTGCCGCTCGATGCCGTCATCGAGTTCAAGCGAGGCGTCTATGAGCAGGCCTTGAACGAGTTGGTGCGCTTTCTCGAGCATGATCGGCGTAGCGGCAAGGCCCGCCGAGAACGTGACCAAGAAGTTCACGAGTCGTCTCAACCGGATCAGGAAAAGGCTTAGCGATGCGCTATTGGATTCTCTTGCTTGGCGTGCTGCTTTCGCAGAGTGTTTTGGCGGCCGACGATTTCGACGATGAGTACGATGCTAAGTCTTGGCGCGAGGTCGAGGTCAAGTTGCCGGTGGCACCTAAGGATGCATCGCTACTTCCCTTCTATGTCAGCGCTGTGACGACCAATCGATTTTTTGTCGATGGATCGAGTATTGAGGTTGGCGCTGACGGCGTGGTTCGTTATGTTCTGGTGGTGCTTTCCAGCGAAGGGGCGAAAAACGTTACCTTCGAAGGAATGCGTTGCGAGACCCGCGAGCGCCGGATCTATGCGGCTGGTCGTTCGGATGGCTCCTGGGTGAAATTCAAGAGCAATCAGTGGGAAAAGATTCGCGACGCCGTTGGTAATCGACATCATGCGGCCCTGTTCCTTGAGTATTTCTGTCCCGGTGGGAACATCGTGCGAGATACAACCGAGGCAATCAATTGGTTGAAGAAAGGGGGGTATGCCCCCGGCGGTGGTGTTTAGGCGATGTTAGTCGATAGGTTCATTGTCGAATTTGATCGCGCCCTTCGCACGGTTGCGGCGCCAGCGTGGACGGTGCGACCTGTTCCTGGAGCGGATCTGCCGGAGCGCGTATTCGACGAAGCGCAGAAGCGGCATTCGGTCGGTCTGATGCGAGTAAATCACTGTGGTGAAATTTGTGCCCAGGCCTTGTATCAGGGGCAGGCGCTTACTTCGCGCGATCCGATAGTTCGTGATGAGCTACGCAAGGCGGCTGATGAGGAAACCGAGCACTTGGCGTGGACCGAGCAGAGAATCGGCGAATTGGGGGGGCGGAAGAGTCTTCTCAACCCCCTGTGGTATTTGGGCGCCTTGTCCATCGGAGTGACGGCAGGTCTGTTGGGGGATAAGTGGAATCTCGGGTTTCTTGCTGAAACCGAGCGTCAGGTCGAGGCTCACCTCGATGGGCACCTGACTTCTCTGCCGTCCGAAGATGGGCGCTCCAGAGCGATTGTTGACCAAATGCGCCTAGATGAAATCGGCCATGCCGATATGGCTGTCCGCTTCGGTGCTGCTGAACTGCCCAGTCCGGTCAAGAAGGCGATGAAGGCGGCCGCACGGGTCATGACCGGGGCTGCCTACTATATTTGACTATCGCTGCTGTGCTTAAGCGGCGTCGATTATTTCGAAATCGTGGGTGATTTCCGCGCTCTGGCCGAGCATGATGGACGCGGAACAGTATTTGTCTTTCGATAGTTCGATGGCTCGAGCGACGATTTCCGGCCGGAGTTGCTTCCCTTTGACACGGTAGTGGAAATGGATCTTGGTGAAAACTTTGGGGTCTGTTTCCGCCCGTTCCGCTTTTAGCGTTACGTCACACCCGATGACGGCATGCCGCCCCTTCTTCAGGATCAAGACCACGTCAAAAGCTGTGCATCCTCCGGTACCGGCGAGCACCATCTCCATAGGGCGCAATCCAATATTTCTTCCGCCAGCTTCAGGGGCGCCATCCATCACGACTGCGTGACCTGAGCTTGTTTCGGCAACAAACGACATGCCGGCGTCTTCCCCCATCCAGCGTACGGTGCATTCCATAGTGTTTGATCTCCTTTGTGGGACGGCGATTTTAGCGGATGTTTATTCGCGCAGGGGTCGGCGGTCGATAATTCGCTGGTGCGGCGCAGCAATGGTGGTTCTGAAAGACGTGCGCCTGCCTTGCTAAAGTGTGGTTGATTATTATTATATCAGTTTAACAATTATATTAATTGTTCTTATAAAACAGTTTGTTTATATTCATTTGTGTTGGTTATTTTTATATAAGCAATTGATTTGTGCGGCGCACAAATTTTTCTTGTGTGCGGGTCTGAATTGGTGCAGAATTTGAACCGTACGAACTGTGGTGGCAGCTAGAGATAGTGTCCTCAGTTCAGATTTGTCTCCTCCACCCTCCTCCTTTGGTGTGGATTTAACGCGGCTCAGCGAGCCGCGTTTTTTTTGCTCTGGCTTTGAAAAAGTTGCGTGGGGATTGACATGGGGGCTAAGCCTCGTTTATGATCCAAGGCTTTCTCAATTTCTGCGCCAATTTTTCAGGACGGCACACACATGAAAACGTTTTCCGCCAAGCCACATGAGGTGAAGCGCGAGTGGTTTGTGGTAGACGCCACAGACAAAGTGCTCGGCCGCCTCGCTACCGAAATCGCTCGTCGCCTGCGCGGCAAGCATAAGGCTATCTATACTCCGCACGTTGATACCGGCGACTTCGTCGTTGTGACCAACGTCGAAAAGATCACCGTGACCGGTAACAAGGCTGAAGATAAAAAATACTTCCGCCACTCTGGTTATCCCGGCGGTATCTACGAAACCAATTTCAAGAAGATGCAGCAGCGTTTTCCCGGTCGCGCCTTGGAGAAGGCTGTTAAGGGTATGCTGCCGAAAGGGCCGCTTGGTTACGCTATGCTGAAGAAGCTGAAGTGTTACGCTGGCGACCAGCATCCGCATACCGCCCAGCAGCCCAAGGCTCTGGAAATCTAAGGGGTTATCATGGCTGAAAGTTACTTCTACGGTACCGGTCGTCGTAAGAGCGCGGTTGCTCGTGTTTTCATGAAGCGTGGTTCTGGTTCGATCGTTGTCAACGGCAAACCGGTTGATCAATTCTTTTCGCGTGAAACTGGCCGCATGATCGTCCGTCAGCCGCTCGAATTGGTTGAGCAGTTGAATGGCTTCGACATCAAGGTTAACGTTACTGGCGGTGGCGAGTCCGGTCAGGCGGGTGCAGTTCGTCATGGCATTACTCGTGCCTTGATCGAATATGATGCAGCCCTCAAGTCTGCGCTTTCCAAGGCTGGCTTTGTTACCCGTGATGCTCGCGAAGTTGAGCGTAAGAAGGTTGGCTTCCATAAGGCGCGTCGTCGGAAGCAGTTCTCCAAGCGCTAACGGTAGTGATGTTTCGAAAAAAAAGGCCGCCCGATGGGCGGCTTTTTGTTTTGTCGGTGCGATGTGAATTGTTTCGACATTGTGTAGTATTTACGTGTTCGTCGCTGAGAAGGTAAAGGATGCCAACCCCGGCAATTTCACTAAGGCTAAGAAAATTTCGGCGCCGATTCGGTATATCGGCTCCCAAATTGGTAGTTCGTACCCATATTCCTTGGCAGGGGTATTTGGTCGGAGTGGTCTTGCTTTTGTTCTTTACTGGCGCTTTGGTGGGGGTGTTTGTTCAGTATTCGAACGCGGGGGTGGTGGGGCTGGAGTTGCAGGAATTGCGTCACCAAGTTGAAGCGCAGAATCAGGAGATCGAAACGCTACGGGCAAGCTCTGGTACGGTACAAAGTGTTGCCAACATAGAGCGTGCGTCTCAGCAGAGGGTTTTGGCTAGGTTGCAGTTTCTTGAGCAGGAAAATTCCGCGCTCAAAGAAGATATGATGCTTTTCGAGCGGCTATTGCCGTCCTCCGGTGAAGAGTCGGTTTTGAGAATTGAGAATTTTCGGGTGCTACAAGAGGCTCCTGCGTCGTTACGCTATCGCTTCCTGCTGTTCTATCAGGGAGGCAGGCAAGCACCTGAGTTTCGCGGGCATCTGCAGTTTGTTATCGAGTACAGTATCGGCGGGAAGGGGCAGCGCTTGCTCTTGCCAGAAGGTCGTAACTCTGCTGCTGGGTATGGTTTGGAGGTAAAGCAGCGTTTTGTGCGTAAGGACGGCGTTCTGGATATTCCTTCTGGGGTTGTCCCTGGGAGGGTGGAGGTCCGTTTGCTGCAGGGGGATGTTGTTAAGGCGAGGGCAGAGGTTCAGCTATAGGGAGGCATCATGTTTGGTAGCTCTGAGAAAAAACCGCAGAGTCGCATCGATAGTTTGATTGGTGCCGGTACTTTGATTGAAGGTGGGGTTCGCTTTTCTGGCGGTTTGCGTATCGATGGCGAGGTGAAGGGCTCGGTTGAGGCGGTTGAGGGGGCTGACACGGTGCTTGTGCTGAGTGAGCATGCTCGTGTGGAGGGTGCGGTGCGTGTCCGTCACTTGGTGACGAATGGGACGGTGGTCGGACCGGTTTTTGTGGCAGATTCTCTCGAGATGCAATCCAAGGCCAAGATAGTTGGCGATGTTGAGTATTCGGTTATTGAAATGCACCAGGGGGCGGTTATAGAAGGTCGGTTGGTTCATCAGGCGGAAAAGGCAATTGAACTAAAATTGGCGGCGTCTAACTAATGCATTGACCGCCAGCCTGGCGACTTTCATAATTTGCATCGGTTTTTATTGGAGTTAGTGGCATGAATGCAGTTGCGGAAATGGCTTCGCCCTTGGTTTTTACTGATAGTGCGGCGAACAAGGTTAAGGAATTGATTGAGGAAGAGGGTAATCCGGGTCTTAAGTTGCGCGTCTTCGTGACCGGTGGAGGTTGTTCTGGCTTTCAGTATGGATTCACCTTTGACGAAGAGATTGCTGAAGACGACACCACGATGGAAAAGAACGGGGTGATGCTCTTGATCGATCCGATGAGCTATCAATATCTGGTGGGTGCGGAGATTGACTATTCGGAGGGCTTGGAGGGGTCGCAGTTTGTAATTCGCAATCCAAACGCAACTTCTACCTGTGGGTGTGGATCGTCCTTCTCTGCGTAATTAAGAGCTGTTGCTTGAATCAAAGGGCGCCTGTGGCGCCCTTTTTGTTTATGGGGTTTGGGGTTGGTTTTGGGGCGGGTTTTAAAAAAGTGCGGGAAAGGGGTTGACGGCTTTTTTTAAGTCTGTAGAATGCGCGGCTCTCCTGATC
>JAYRMB010000037.1:0-3992 GCA_041904995.1 Azonexus sp. | reverse complement strand
CAGGACCGTGAAACAGATGAGCGCCAATGATAGTGAGCACATCGCTCGCGAAAGTAGGTCACCGCCAGGCTCCCCATTCAAAAGCCCCCTCAGCACAACGCTGCAGGGGGCTTTGCCGTTCACGCCTCACAGACAACTCAGCGAAAATAACACGAGCCAATATCAGGCATATGTGCGTAGCAGGGCTCAGTGCGACGTGAGTTAGCCTTTGGCTATCTGATTGATGACAACTGAGGCTGCGGTCATTCCAAAGACGGAAGTCACGCACACTGAGGATCCGAAGCCTGCGCACGCCAACCCAGTTATTGGGTTGGCAATGTCGCAGAGTCCATCTCTCTGCGGATAGCGTAGTGGCTCGGTTGAGAAAACGGCTGGGATGCCAAATTTTCGTTTAGGGCCTTTGGGGAAATGATGTTCCTTGCGCAAGCGCGAGCGTAGCTTTGCCAAGAGCGGATCCTGTATCGTTTCACTAAGGTCAGAAATTCGGATTTGTGTTGGGTCTATCTGGCCTCCGGCCGCCCCGGCAACAACCAAAGGCAAGCCGTGCGTTTTGCAATATGCAGCCATCGCGGCTTTCGGACGAACCTGGTCTATTGCATCTATGACTGCAGTGAATTTTCCCTGACCTAGGATGCGCTCCACATTGCCTTCCTCGACAAACTCCTCGACTCGAAAAACTTGGCATGATGGGTTGATGGCCAGGATGCGTTCAGCCATGGCGTCCACCTTTGCCTTGCCATAAATATCGCCGAGAGCATGGATCTGTCGATTGGTGTTGGATTCAGCGACCATATCAAGATCGACGAGGGTGATCGTTCCCACTCCGGTCCTGGCCAGCGCTTCAGCACTCCAAGAGCCAACACCACCTATCCCAACGACGCAAACATGGGCTTTTTTCAGGCGAATTGCAGCACCGTCGCCGTACAGTCGTGATACCCCACCAAAACGACGATTCTGAGTATCGGTCATCAGCTTTCTACCGTCTTGCGAATCACCTTATTGAAAGGCCCAATCCACTCTGGAGCGAACTGTTTATCGCAAGCATTCACCTCTGCGATGGCGCGCAGCACTGAGCGGTTTTTTCCACGATGAATGTGTTTGAGCATAACCGCTTCAAAAGCATCTACGATGGCGAGTATTTTCGCGCCAGCACATATTTGTTCGTTCATTAAACCTAGGGGATAACCGGCGCCATCGGGCATTTCGTGATGCTGTGCAACCATCTCAGCCGCGGCCTCCCAACCCGGGATCCGCTGAAGTAAGCCTGCAGCATAGCCAGGATGATTGCGCAGAATGCTCTTGTCGGTATCGTTGATCTTTCCGACCTTGAGCCAGTTGGACTCGGGCAGGAACATCATTCCGATGTCGTGAAGATAGACTGCCGCCTCCAATTGTGTGGCGTCGACGAGTGTATCTCCTGCTCTATTGGTTTCGATTGCGAGTCGCAGGATGCGCATCGTCCGCCCTTTGAAAAGTGGGGAGCGACTCTCATACTGAAGGGCAAGAGAACGAAAGAAGTGGAGATCGGTCGATATGCTGGGTTCGCTTCCTTTTGGCGGAGATATTTTTGCTGCGCGACTCGGCATGTCGGTGATTACCGGAGGAAAGCCGGTTACTGCTTCAATTAATGCACTGCACCCAGGATCAATCTCGTCGGCCGCGACGCTAGCGACCTCTTCGAGGCCCTGAATCAAGGCCTGGAGCGAGAGATTATCGATGGGGCGGCCGCCTAACAATGCGTCCGTCGCGAGTTCCAATCTGTCGACAGCGAGAAGAGTTGATTCCGCAAGCAAATCGGAGAAGGGGATCTCTCCTTCGCGGAAGCGGGACATCAGAGACTCTATGGGATGCGCAATGGCGACACCCAATTCGAACTTGCAGAGCGCGGCGTCGCCCTTGATATTGTGGATGGCACGAAACAGGTCGGCAATGATATCTCTGTCGGACGGGGATTTTTTAAGTCGGGCGATATCGCGCTCAACCTCTGGGGCGCGATCACTCAGCGCCTCTGCAAATTCATCCAGTGCCTCCCGATCATGTATTACCGGCATCATGATTGCCTGGATATCCATGCTAGAACCCTCATCTATCGTTGTGTTTTGAGCAGTTTATCAAACCATATGGCAATGCGAGCCAAGTTGCTTCGATAGCCTTGACGGGGAGAGGCGTGACACCTAAGATTCCGCGCTTCATCAGCGGGTTGGCAATCGTGACACTGGAAGAACTGTATGGCCTGATCGGGCCGGATATGAAGGCCGTGGATGCGGTCATACGAGACCGTCTTTACTCTGAGGTCGTTTTGGTTCGTCAGGTTGCCGAATACATCATCAACAGTGGCGGCAAACGGATGCGTCCCGCCTTGGTGTTATTGGCTGCCGGGGCGCTCAACTACCGAGGCGAACGGCAACACGAACTTGCTGCGGTTATCGAATTCATCCACACAGCCACGCTGTTACATGATGATGTCGTTGACGAGTCCGCATTGCGCCGCGGCAGGGACACCGCAAATGCGACGTTTGGCAACGCAGCAAGTGTTTTGGTTGGCGACTTTTTGTACTCCCGCGCTTTCCAGATGATGGTGGCGGTCGACAATATGCAGGTCATGCAGGTGTTGTCGGATGCCACAAATATCATTGCCGAAGGCGAGGTGCTGCAGTTGATGAACTGTCACGATGCTGATGTCGACGAGACACGCTACATGCAGGTAATCCACTACAAAACGGCAAAGCTTTTTGAAGCAGCAGCACAGCTGGGGGCAATTTTAGGAGAGGCATCCCCAGAGCTGGAAAAAGCAATGGCATCCTACGGCATGCATCTGGGCACCGCTTTTCAGTTGGTGGATGATGTGCTGGATTATTCGGGCCAAGAGGCGGATACAGGCAAGCATCTCGGAGATGATCTTGCCGAAGGCAAGCCGACACTCCCGCTAATCTATGTCATGCAGCACGGTACTCCAGAACAGGCCGCTTGCGTGCGTAAGGCAATTGAGGAAGGTGGCCGTGATGACTTCCCGGCGGTGCTCGAGGCAATTCGTGCCAGCGGGGCGTTGACGCATGCGCGGGCGCGGGCGGAAAAAGAGGCCGCCTTGGCGAGAGAAGCAATTTCTGCGCTGGGGGATTCAAATTACAAAAAAGCTCTGCTACAATTGACGCTCTTTGCAGTTGAGAGGAATCACTAGCCCTCTCGGCAAGATCGGAGTGTAGCTCAGCCTGGTAGAGCACTGCGTTCGGGACGCAGGGGTCGCATGTTCGAATCATGTCACTCCGACCAAAAATTCTAGAAAAAGCCTTGGGAAATCAGGGCTTTTTTCTTTTGTGGCCTCGGTGTTGCTTCAAGTAGTGGCTGCAATTGTCTCTTTGCTGACCACATCCTGTGTGATCAAAGTGTGATCACGCACTAGCAGTCAAATACGACTGCCTAAATTCAGCCTATCACGGTCCGGCTACCGTGCACAAGTGCTCCGCTTGTCTGTTATCCCCCCCCTCAGTCTCGCTCCCGTAATTCCGCTCTGCATTCGCGTCTAAATCCGCTGCGCTCATGCGGAATCCCGTCCGTGCCCTTCGGAGCACTAGCCGCCCCCCCCTGTGCCACTGCTATGGCCTGATTCCGTATTCGTCCTGTGCTTAGAGTCGCACGTAGTGGATAGAGAAACCTCGCAAGCATCTCTGTCCAATTCATAACAATCCCACTGTTTTCTGTGTCTTGGTCATTGGTCCATCCCTCGCTGAAGGGATTGCGGCAGAGGGCTGGGTGCGAGCCAGTGACCAACACACAGGAAATCGAGCATGCAACATAGCAACGAATTTGAAAATGCAATGGCAAGCATCTATATGTCTCACGCCGTTGATCCCATTGAGACAGTGCCTATATTTGTCCCTTCCAATCTTCCTCCCGAAATGCGAAAAATAATCGCGGACGTGGTAAGGACATCGCCAGACATGCGCATCCCGAACCCGGACGACCCGTGGGAGGGTATTGATGAAGCGCCTCGC
>JAYRMB010000036.1:0-4446 GCA_041904995.1 Azonexus sp. | reverse complement strand
GTCGGCGTCAAGGGCGCGCAGATCGTCAATCTGGCGCGCGATCTGGCGCGGGCGCTGGCCATGGTGTCGATTCGCGTTGTCGAGACCGTGCCGGGCAAGTCGTGCATGGCGCTGGAACTGCCCAATCCCAAGCGGCAGACCGTCAAGCTGTGCGAGATCATTTCGAGCAAGCCCTACAACGACATGGGCAGCCCGCTGACCGTCTGTCTGGGCAAGGATATCGGCGGCCAGCCGGTGGTGGCCGACCTGGCCAAGATGCCGCACCTGCTGGTGGCCGGCACGACGGGTTCCGGCAAGTCGGTCGGGGTCAATGCGATGATCCTGTCGATGCTCTACAAGTCCGAGCCGGACCATGTTCGCCTGATCATGGTCGATCCGAAGATGCTCGAATTGTCCATCTACGAAGGCATCCCGCATCTGCTGGCACCGGTGGTCACCGACATGAAGCAGGCGGCCAACGCGCTGCACTGGTGCGTGACCGAGATGGAAAAGCGCTACAAGCTGATGTCGGCCATGGGCGTGCGCAACATCGCCGGCCTCAACACCAAGATCAAGGATGCCGAGAAGCGTGGCGAGCATATCCCGAACCCGCTCAGCCTGACGCCGGAAGCGCCGGAGCCGCTACAGTTCATGCCCTACATCGTGGTCGTCATCGACGAACTGGCCGACCTGATGATGGTCGTCGGCAAGAAGGTCGAGGAACAGATCGCCCGCCTGGCGCAGAAGGCACGTGCTTCGGGCATCCACCTGATCCTCGCCACGCAGCGGCCGTCGGTCGATGTCATCACCGGCCTGATCAAGGCCAACATCCCGACCCGCATCGCCTTCCAGGTCTCCAGCAAGATCGACTCGCGCACCATCCTCGACCAGATGGGCGCCGAGGCGCTGCTCGGCATGGGCGACATGCTCTACCTGGCCCCGGGCACCGGTTACCCGACCCGCGTGCATGGCGCCTTCGTTTCCGATGACGAGGTGCATCGCGTCGTCGAGCATCTGAAATCGACCGGCGCCCCGGAATACGTCGAGGACATCCTCAATGGCGCCGGTGGCGACGACGAAGGCGGTGGCGAAGTTGGCGAGGGCGGTGGCAATGCCGAGAGCGACCCGCTCTACGACCAGGCCGTCGATATTGTGCTGAAAAACCAGCGGGCTTCGATTTCGCTGGTCCAGCGCCACTTGCGCATCGGCTACAACCGTTCCGCTCGCCTGATCGAGGCCATGGAGCAGGCCGGCCTTGTTTCGGCCATGGATGGGCGCGGCGGGCGCGAAGTGCTGATGAAGAAACCGGCCGAGTGATTGCGGCCCTTGTCCCATTTCGTTACACCCTGAAACAGCGCGCTACTCGCTGGCGCGGTAAGCTTGCCGCATGAAAATTGCCCAAAAATGGCTGTGCACTGCAGCACTGGCCTTTCCGCTCCTCGCACACGCCGGCGCCATCGATCAACTGCACCAGTTTTTGCAAAGCACGCGCACGCTGAAGGCCGAGTTTAGCCAGACGGTGATCGCCAAGAGCGGCCGCAAGCCGCAGCAATCGTCGGGCTTGGTCGCCATCTCGCGTCCCGGCAAGTTGCGCTGGGAAATCCAGAAGCCTTATCCGCAACTGGTCGTCGGCGATGGCGAGAAGGTGTGGATTCACGACCCTGAATTGCAGCAGGTGACGGTGCGCAAGGCTGGCCAGGCCATCGGCTCCTCGCCGGCGGCGCTGCTGTCCGGCAGCAACGAGCTGGAAAAGAACTTCACCTTGAAGGAAGCCGGCAGTGGCGACGGCCTGGATTGGGTCGAGGCGACGCCGAAAGCGAGCGACAGCGGCTTCGAGAAGGTGCGCATGGGCTTCGCCGGTGGCGACCTGAAGGCGATGGAGTTGCTCGACAGCTTCGGCCAGACGACGGTGGTGCGTTTCGCCAAGCTTGAACGCAACCCGGCCTTGCCGGCCAGTGTCTTCCGCTTTACGCCGCCGGCCGGCACCGACGTCGTCGGCGAATAATCAGGCTAGCCTGCGGGTCATGTAGATGGCCCGCGCCGGGTAGCTGGTAAGTACGGCCCGTTGCCCGGGCTGGTCGATTTCCTGCGCGGCGAAGCCGAGGCTTTGCCAGTAGTTGCCTGAATCCTGCACCGAAACCAGCGCTGCATGGCGCAAAGCGCGACTGCGGGCGAGTGCGAAGGCGTGTTCCACCAGCTCTTGTCCCAGGCCGAGTCCTTTGCCGGTTGGCGCAACGGCCAGATCGTGCAGATAGAGGCAATTCGCCGTGTCGCTCACTTGGAATGCCTCGCCCAGGCGGGTCAGTTTGCCGAGTTGCGAGGGGTAGGTGACCAGATAGGCGACGATGCCCAGTGGCATTTCAGCGACCCAGGCGAAGTCGGCGGCCTGTTGCAGGCGGTGCAGGATGGTCTGCGCCGACTCGTTCATCACCGGGGCGTAGCACAGCGCCTGCACGGCCAGCACGCCGGCGATATCGGTCGCCAGCATGGGACGGATGCGGATTTCGTGAGGCGTCGTGGTCATTGCTGCGGTGCACTGCCCGAAAAGGCGAATTTTCGGGCAGCTTATTCCAGATGCTCGATCATCAACTGTGGGCTCTCGACGCCCATGTATTCGTTGATCGACAGCCGGTAGGCCGCACGGGTGCGTGGGCCGGGCTGGGTGGCGAAATTGAACTGGATCGCCTCGATGCGGCTGTTGCCCTTGCGCAGCCGCAGTTTCAGGTGCTTTTCCTTGAGGATGCGCTGTTGCTCGACGTCGAATTCATCGACGAAGAGCGGCGCCGGGAAGCCCTGGCCCCAGATTTCGTTTTCCAGCAGGCGCGCAGTTTCCAGCGAGATGTAACCGCCTTCGAGGGCCCCGTCGGTTTCCAGCGTGCGGGTCAGGTCGGCCGGGTCGAGTAATTCGTTGGCGACTTCGGCGAAGAGCGCCTGGAAACGTGCGAAATCGCCGTCACGCAAGGTCGCACCGGCCGCCATGGCGTGGCCGCCGAAACGGACGAGCAGGCCGGGGGCGCGCTTGGCGACCAGGTCGAGCGCATCGCGCAGGTGCAGGCCGGGAATGGAACGGCCGGACCCCTTGATGATGCCGCCTTCGCTCGGCGCGAAGGCGAAGACCGGACGATGCAGTTTTTCCTTGATGCGCGAGGCGAGGATGCCGATGACGCCTTCGTGCCAGCTGTCGTCGAACAGGGCGATGCCGGCGGCGCTGTCGTCGAAGTCGGTGTTGTCCAGCAGGTGCAGGGCTTGCGCCTGCATGTCGGCTTCGATTTCGCGGCGCTCGCGGTTGAAATTGTCGAGTTGCTGGGCAATTTGCAGGGCGCGTGCCGGATCGTCGGTGATCAGGCATTCGACGCCCAGGCGCATGTCGGCCAGGCGGCCGGCGGCGTTGAGACGCGGGCCGAGCAGGAAGCCGAGGTCGAAGGCGGTGGCACGGCGTGGATCGCGGCCGGCGGCCTTGAACAGCGCGGCGAGGCCGGCTTGCAGGCGGCCGGCGCGCATGCGCTTCAAGCCCTGGCTGACCAGGATGCGGTTGTTGCGGTCGAGCTTGACGACGTCGGCCACGGTGCCGAGGGCGACGAGGTCGAGCAGGTCGGCAAAATTGGGTTCGGGGCGTTCGCTGAAGTAGCCACGCTCGCGCAACTCGGCGCGCAGGGCGAGCATGACGTAGAACATGACGCCGACGCCGGCGATGTTCTTGGACGGAAAGTCGCAGCCAGGCTGGTTCGGATTGACGATGCAATCGGCCGCCGGCAGCGATTCGCCCGGCAGGTGGTGGTCGGTGATCAGCGTGGCGATCCCGTGCTGCTGGGCGCGGGCAACGCCTTCGAGGCTGGCGATGCCGTTGTCGACGGTGATGATCAGGTCGGGCGATTGTTGCGCGGCGAGATCGACGATTTCCGGCGACAGGCCGTAGCCGAGCTTGAAACGGTCGGGCAGCAGGAAATCGACGTCGGCACCGAGCGCCTTCAGGGCGCGCATGCCGACCGCCGTGGCGGTGGCGCCGTCGCAGTCGTAGTCGCCGATGATCAGCAGCTTGGCCTCGGCTTCGATGGCGTCGGCCAGCATTTGCGCCGCATCCAGCGCATTGGTCAGCGAGGCGGGCGGCAGCAGCGACTTCAACTCGTAGTCGAGTTCGGTCTTGTCGGTGATGCCGCGCGCGGCGTAGAGGCGGGCGAGCAGCGGATGCAGGCCTTGCTGTTCCAGTTGCCAGACGGCGCGGGCCGGGACGTTGCGGGTAACGATGCGGGTCAAGCGGGTTTTCCTTCGGCGAATTGCTGGGCCAGTTCGTTGGCGATAGCGGCCAGCGGGCGTTCCTTGCGCCAGAATTTCCAGCGTTCGGCGCCGGTGAATTGCCATTCGAGGCAGCCGTAGATGGTGGGGGCGATCAGGGTCAGGTGCTTGACGCGGCGGCCCAGCGCCGAGCGCAAGGGGACGAACCACTGCCGGTCGAGTTCGGTGGCGGCC